>JBAUUM010000261.1:0-4696 GCA_049582705.1 Actinocatenispora sp. | reverse complement strand
CCGGCGGACCACGCCCCAGACCTCGGATCCGCTGCCGGAACCGGTGCGGCCCGGTGATCCGCACCGATACCGGTGGCACCCGCCGGTGCCGCCGCGTGTCGGGTCGCCCGCCGCCGCTCACGGTCGGGCCGCCGGGCGGGCGTCGGACGACTGCACCGAGAGGGTGAACGCGCCCCGCTGCTGAAGGCGGGCGAGCAGGTCCGCGGCGCCGAACGCCTCGGAGGCGCTGAGTACGCCGCCGTGGGTGGGCCGTCGACCGTCGGCCAGTCGGGTCGCGGCCTCCGCGGCGGCCACCGCTCCCACCCGGTAGATGTCCCGACCGCGCACGTACCCGACGCGGGTCTCGTCCGCCGTACCCACCCGCACCACGACGACGAAGGCCGATCCCGCCCGTACGGACGACCCGACGTGCTCGGCGGCGAACACCCCCTCCTCGGTGAAGGTGTCGGCGGTCATGAGCACGTCGACCGCGCGGGTGGGTACGTGCCGGGGAATGGTGACGACCTCGCCCGCCGGGTAGTTCTCCAGGACCACGCGGCGGCCGACCGGCTCCGGAAAGTCGAACGGCGTCGCCCGCGTGCCGCCCCGGGCGGTACGGAGGGCGCCGTCGGCGAAGACCAGGCGCTCAGCGCCGGCCAGGGCCTGGGCGGTCCGCTTCGATCCGCCGGTCATGCGCCAACCGCTGACGGCGTAGGCCACCGTCACGGTGTCCACCCGTGGCAGGCCGTCCGCGACCAGGCCGGCGAGCAGGTCTCCGGTCGCCCCGTAGAAGCTCATGCCGGGCACCACCACGGAGCCCGCCTCGCGCGCCGATATGTCCAGCGTGTCGAAGAGGTGCCGTACGTGGAAGGGCTCCGTGGCGTGGTCGAGGTAGTGGCATCCGGACGCGACCGCGGCCAGGGCGACGGGGCCGCCCGACTCGGCGAACGGCCCGGCGCAGTTGACCACCACCGCGGCGTCGCCCGTGACTGCGCGCAGCGCCCGCGGGTCGTCGAGGGCGGCGACGCGTACCCGCGCCGATCCGTCGAGGTCGGCGGCGAGCGCGCGGAGTGCGTCGGCGTTGCGGCCGGCCACCAGCAGATCGTGGCCGGCAGCCGACAGTTCGGCCGCCACCAGGCGCCCGGTGTGCCCGGTGGCTCCGTAGACGGCGATCACCGGCGCGCTCATGACGCCGTCTCCGCCGACCGCTGACCGCAGGTCTCCATGGGTTGCTCTCCTCGCTCGTCATACGCGCCGGTCCGCCGGCCACTGTCATGACGAGCCGCGGCCGGAAGGTGTGACCGTCGGCGGGGAACGGGCCCCACGGGTGATCCGTCACCGCGCCCGGGCCGGGTCACCGCGCCACCGCCGCGTGCCGGTAGTCGCGGCTGGCCAGGCACAGCGCGCTGGCCGCGACGGACAGGACGGCGCTCACCGCGAACATGGGCGCGTCGCCGACCAGCCCGGCCAGCGCGCCGAACCCCGCGATGGCCAACGGCGTGATGCCCAGGTTGGCGAGCGTGCTCACGCTGGCCACCCGGCCCCGGTAGGCGTCGCCGGTGTTGGCCTGGGACACGGTGGTCATGTGGATTCCCATGAACCCACTGGCAAGTCCGATGCCGACGGTCGCGGCGACGGCGAACGGCAGGGCCGGCGCGAACCCCAGCAGGACGATGGCGCCGCCCTGGGCGAGACAGCCGAGTGCCACGGCGCCGCCGAGCCAGCGGCGTACCCGTACCCGGATCAGGAGAAGCGCCATGGCGGCCGCGCCGACACCGAAGCCGGCGAGCATCGCGCCGATCCCGGCCGGTCCCCAGCCCCGGTCGTGCGCGAGCAGCGCCAGGCCCACGTTGAGCGGCCCGACGAAACCCAGGTTCGACAGCAGACCCGCAGCCAGGCCGATCCGCAGGACCCGGTGCCGCGCCAGATAACGCAGGCCACCGCGCAGAGCCACGGAGTACGGCTCGGCGTCACCGGTGCGCTCCACCGGCCGCGGCCGGAGCCGCCACAACGCGACCATCGACAGCCCGAACGTGGCCGCGTCGACCACACACGCCAGCGGCAGCCCGCCGAAGGCGACCAGCAGGCCTCCGACGGGTGCGCCGAGCGTCAACGCGCCGCGCATCGAGAACTCGTACAGCGCGGCGCCGCCGCTGTACTGCTCGGGCCGCAGCAGCCTGGGCCGGACCGACCCGGCGGCGGGCAGGAAGACGGCGTCCACCGCGCCGAAGACGAGCGCCACCACGACGAGCAGCCCCAGCGACGACTGCCGTAGTGCGATGGCCGCGGCGACCAGCGTCACCACCGCCCGCAGCGCGTCGCTGCCGATCATCAGCTTGCGCGCGTCGTACCGGTCGGCGAGCGGCCCGCCGAACAACAGCAGCACCAGCCGGGGTACCGCGGAGACGGCGAGCACCACGCCGGCGACGCCGGGTGACGCGACCCGGACCGCGGCCCAGGCGAGCGCCACGCCCCAGACGTTGTCGCCCAGCACCGACACGGCCTGGCCAATGACGAACCGCAGGTAGCCGCCCTCGCGGTACGCGGGGCGAACGGGGGCGACGGCGAGTGTGGTCACGGTCGTTCCGGGAAGGCGTGCAGGAACAGGAACACCGCCTCGCGGTCGGCGTCGTCGTCGCGGTCCTTGTACTCCCGGATCAGCGCGTGGATCCGGTCGACCATCTCGGCCAGTTCGGCCGGGGTGAGCCGGACGTACGAGTTGCTGGAGGTGGACGCCTCCACCCAGTCGGTGGGCCAGGCGTCGTGGGACTGTTCCCACTCGCCGAGCCGGGTGAACTGGTCGGTGATCATCTGGTTCTTGGCGACGGTGGCGACCGCCCTGGCCTCGGGTGTGGTGAAGTCCGACCAGTCCCACGAGTTGCGTTCGTCGAGCACCCGCCACCACGTCTCGCGCCGGTCCCGGGCAAGCTCCGGCGCCTGCTCGATGAAGCCTCGTTTGCCCAGTTCACGCAGGTGGTAGCTGACCAGGCCGTGGTCGCTGTCGACCTTGTCGGAAAGCACGCTGACCGGCTGCGGGCCCAGCTGGATGAGCAGCCGGTACAGCCGCTGCCGGAGCGGATGAGCGAGGCCCTTGAGTACGTCGGGGTCGCTGATCTGTCGTTCCTTGGCCATGCCTGGACGCTATCTCGTGAAGAAATATTCCGCAATATCTCTTCTCTAACTTGTGGTGACCGCTCGTGCGCCTTCGGTGCGTCCGTCTGTGGGCCTGCGTCCAGACCTCGGGACCGCGTCGGGAGCCGCTGCCCGGCGAGCCAGGGCCGATAGGGTGGGCGCGTGGCTGACGGGCAGACGGAACGGACCGAGACGATCGTGCTCACCGGCCATCTCGACCCGGGCGCGCCCGACCTCGTGTACCTGCCCGTGCGGGTGCCGGACGGGGTCCGGCAGATCGAGGCCAGCTACACGTACGACCGGCCGGCCGTCGCCGACGGAGCCCAGGGCAACGCCTGCGACCTGGGCGTGTTCGACGCCCGCGGTACCGGAGAAGGATTCCGCGGCTGGTCCGGCGGCGCCCGGGACCGGTTCACCATCAGCCCGACCACCGCGACACCCGGCTACCTGCCCGGCCCGGTCACTCCCGGCGTCTGGCACGTCGCCCTCGCCCCGTACACCGTCGCGCCGCAGGGCATGGACTACCGCGTCGAGGTGACCCTCAGCCACGGGGAGGCCGGGGCCGCGTACCGACCGGACCACCCGCCGCTGAGCGCGGCCGGCCGGGGCCGCGCGTGGTACCGGGGCGACTGCCACCTGCACACCGTGTACTCGGACGGCCGGCGCACCCCCGGCGAGATGGCCGCCGAGGCGCGTGCCGCCGGCCTCGACTTCATCACCTCCACCGAGCACAACACGCCCTCCGCGCACGGCGCCTGGGGCCCGCACGCCGGACCGGACCTGCTGGTGATGCTCGGCGAGGAGGTCACCACCCGCAACGGTCACTGGCTCGCCCTCGGTCTCCACCCCGGACAGTGGATCGACTGGCGGTACCGGTCCCGGGACGGCGTACTGGCCCGCCACCAGGATGAGGTGCACGAGTCGGGCGGGCTGTGCGTGGTCGCCCACCCGTTCGGGCCGTGCTACGCGTGCTCGTTCCGGTTCTCGTACCGTGGCTTCGACGCCGTCGAGGTCTGGAACGGTGAGTGGACCCCCGACGACGAGATGGCGGTCGCCGAATGGGACCGCGGCCTGGTGGCCTCGCTGCACGATGCCGGTCCGGGCCCCGGTTGGCTGCCCGCGATGGGCAACAGCGACACCCACGACGTGTCCGGGCCGGTCGGGCTGCCGCAGACCGTCGTACTGGCGGACGGGCTGAGCCGGGACGAGATCCTGGCCGGGATCCGTGCCGGCCACAGCTGGATCGCCGAGTCCGCCGCGGTGGACGTCGCCCTCACCGCGGAAGGGCCGGACGGCCGGCGGGTCGGCATCGGCGACCGGCTCGACGCCGCGCCCGACGACCCGGTGACGGTCCGGCTCGACGTGCGCGGCGTGCCGTCCGGCACGGTACGGCTGCTCACCGACGAGGGGGAGTCGTTGCGGTACCCGCTACCCGACGCCGACACGCACACGGTGAGCTGGTCGACGACGCCCGCGATCGCCGCGTACGTGCGTGCCGAGGTACGCCATACCGAGCCGTCGGCCACCCTCGACCCGCGGTTCGGTCGGATGGCGGCGCTGACCAACCCGATCTTCCTCGGCGGCC
>JBAUUM010000260.1:0-2263 GCA_049582705.1 Actinocatenispora sp. | reverse complement strand
CGCCCGTTCCGGGCACCTTGCGGCTGCGGGCGCCAGGTACGCTCAGCAACCGTGACGAGTGGGGCTCTCCGCGCGCCGGGTGCCGCACTCGCAAAGGCCGACCGAGGGCCGTCTAGTGTGCTATCGGTGGGTGAGGTGGTCGAGGCTCGGGAGACCACCGGAGGACCGTCGGCGCCTCCGGCCACACCCGGCGGTAGGCCTGGCTGAACGCCGGCCACCAGCGACCATCACCAGCAGACCTGTCAGGAACGCGGAGCCCGGGACGCGCCCGGGATGGAACGGAGGACGCCGTGGCCCGCCACCGCGCCGCACATGAGTCGGGCGTCCCGTCCGACGCCGAATCGTCGGATACCGGCACGGACGAGACAAACGACGCCACGGCAACGGACGGGGCCGACGACAGCGACGCGAAGAGCGACGCCACCGGCACCGACGGCGATGCCGACGCGGACGGCGCTGACGAGGACGACGACGTCGCGGTGGAACGTACGGCGGACGCCGACGCGTTCTGGGCCGACGTACGGGTCGACCCGATCGAGATCGCCCTGCCCGGCGGCGTGGGCTACACGCTGCGGGCCTACCGGGCGCCCGCGGACCTGACCCCGGTCGAGGGCGACGAGCCCGAGGTCGACGAGGACGACGGGGTCGCGGCGGCGCTGGATCCGGACACGAGGACGGCCGACGCCGTCGGCGACGCCGAGGACAGCGACGCCGTCGCCGACGACACGGACGAGGACGCCGACGACCGGGACGCCGACAGCGACGAGGACGACGACGAGTCGGACGAGACCGACGCGGACGAGTCCGATGAGGACGACGAGGACGAGGAACCGGAGGAGCCCGAGGAGGTTCCGGTGTTCCTGTCCCGGCGGGGCAAGCTGCTGATGTTCCACGAGCCCGAGGACCTGGTGGGGTTCCTCCGCTCCGGCGAGCAGCACGCCCTGTCGAACCTCGACACCATCGACGACCTGGTCGAGCGCATCGAGGCCGGGTTCATCGCACCGACCGACGAGGACCAGTACGAGCTGGACCTCCTGGTCAACAACCTGCGGCGCGGACACGACGTCTGGGAGCCGGAACTGATCATCTCGGCCGGCGAGCTGGCCCGTGATCTCGGCTACGCGTTGCGTCTCAACTCGGTCCTGACCGCGCTCTCGCCGGGGTCCCCGCTGGACGACCTCGACGAGGCCACGCGGGCCGCGACCGCCGGCGGTTTCGGCGGCTTCCGGGCCCGCCGACGGATGAGGAAGATCGCACCGCAGCAGGCCTCCCTGGCCTGGCGCACCATCATCGGCAAGATCCGTGCCGCTGTGGACTGGCGCGAATGACCCCCGACCAGGGAGCATCGAACGGGTAACTCCGGCATCGGAGGTGTGGACGTGCGTGTGTACTGCGGCCTGGCATCGGCGGGCGAACGACTGACCGCGGCGGTGGTCGACGGCGGTGGTCAGGTGGCCGCCGTGCAGCAGGTCCCCGACGGCCCAGAAGGCTACTCAGAGTTGCTGAATCTTCTCGCAGCGCGAGTAGATCCGCCCGGGGTGCTGTGCGTGCCGTTCTCCTCCGACTCGTCGGACCACCGGATCTCGCAGCTCCTGGCGGCATCCGGTCGACCCCTGTGCTTTGTCGACCACGCCACCGTGCTGCGGCTGGCCGCGGCGGAGCCCCAGGACGCCGCCGACGACGCCCGCCGCGCCGTCGCGATGGCCCGTGGGCTCTACGCGGGCACCCTGACGGCCTCCGCGCATCCACCGCCCCCGCAACTGGCGGGCCTGCTCCCCGTGCTCGCCTCGCACGCGGCGATCACGTTCAGCCGCAACGCCGCGGTGGCCGCGCTGCGCGAGGTGCTCCGGCAGCTCTATCCGGCCGCGCTGCGCGCGTTCCCCGACCCCGGTGCCGGCACCCCGCTCGCGTTGCTCGACGCGCTGCCGGACCCCCAGCAGGTCACCCGAGGTCAGGAGGAGAGCGTGCTGGCCCGGCTGGGCACCGCCGGGTTCAAGGACGCCGCGGACGCGCTGGGCGCGCTGCGCCAGGCCGTCGCGGAGCAGCCGCCCACCGACACCGTGCCGGAGTCGACCGGCATCACCGTGCGGCAGACCGTCGCCGCCGTGGTCGCCTGCGACACCGCCGCCAGCACGCTGGTCCGCGAGGTCGCCGAATGGCTGGCCCGGTGCGAGGGCGTGACCCCCGCGCAGGCGCCGACGAGCGGCCCGCCACCCGGCTCCTGGGCCGCCGGCCCGGGGGCCGACGCCCCCGCGTCCGGTGG
>JBAUUM010000259.1:0-3000 GCA_049582705.1 Actinocatenispora sp. | reverse complement strand
GGCCCAGGGAGCGGGCCGGCTGGTGCGCGCCGCCAGCGACCGCGGTGTGGTCGCCGTGCTCGACCCGCGCCTGCACACCGCCCGCTCCTACGGCGGCTACCTGCGCGCGTCGCTGCCCCCGTTCTGGTACACGATCAACTCCGACCTGGTGTACGGCGCACTCCGCCGCCTCTCCGGCCCCGACACGAACTGAGACGGGCCACGGGCCGGCTACGTTCCGGCCCCGCCCACGGTCCCGGGCCACAGGTCCCGGACCGCCCACGGTTCCCGGCACGCGCCCGCGCATGCGCCCGGTGCACCGGCACGGGCACACCGCACGACTTCAGGCCGGCGCGGGTCCGGCGGGACGCAGAGGCGCGGCGTCGGTGGACACCGGCGCCGCGCCCTCGATCGTTCCGGTCAGGTGGTCGCCGGGCGCCCGGTGCCTTCCGGGCCCTCCTCGGTGACCGACTGCGGCGGTGGCAGGGCCGCGTCGTCCCCACTGTCGGCATCCGAACGTACGTCGCCGTTGTGCCGTTGCCAGGCGACCAGCCGGCGCACCCCGATGTTCAGCACGGCGATCAGCGGTACGGCGATCAGGCCGCCGAAGATCCCCGCGATCGCGATGCCCGAGGTGATGCCGAGGATGACGCCGAGCGGATGGATCTGCACCGCGCGACCCATGATCAACGGTTGCAGCAGGTGGCCCTCGATCTGCTGCACGCCGAGGACCACCACGAGCACGACGATCGCGCCCAGCAGCCCCTGGGTGACCAGCGTGACCAGCACCGCCACCACACCCGACACGGTGGCACCCACGATCGGGATGAACGCGCCGAGGAAGACCAGCGCGGCCAGTGGAATGGCCAGGCTGTAGTCGACCCCCACCGCGACGATGCCGATGCCGATGCACACCGCGTCGATGAACGCGACCAGCACGGTGGCCCGGACGTACGCCACGAGCGTCCGCCAGGAGGCGGTGCCCGCGTCGTTCACGGCCGGGCGCGCGGCCCGCGGCAGGAACAGCTGGAGCAGGAAGTTCCAGATCACCCGGCCGTCGCGGACCAGGAAGAACGTGGTGAACAGGATCAGGAACAGGTCGACGGCCACCTCGCCCAGCGTGGTCGCGGTGGACACGGCTCCACTGGTCAGATCGCTCTGGTGGTCACTGACCCAGTCCTGCGCGGTGGTCAGCGCGTTGTTGATCTGCTTGTCGGAGAAGTGGAGCGGCCCGTTGTGCAGCCACTCCTGGATCTGCCGGAGACCGGCGACCACGTTCTCGGCCAGATCGCTGTAGCCGTTGACGAACGAGGTGATCACCCCGGTCAGCACGCCGGCCACCACGACGATGCCGGTGATCAGCATGATCAGCGCCGCCAGTGAACGGGGCACCCCGTGCCTGTGCAGCCAGTGCGCGCCGGGCTGCAACATGGCGCTCAGCAGCAGCGCGATGATCGCCGGGATGACCACGTTGCTGACGAAGCTGAGCCCGTAGAAGACGGCGACCACGGCGGCGCCGATCGCGACCATCCGCCAGGACCAGGCGGCCGCGACCCGTACGGGACGGGGCACCGACCGTTCCGCGGTGTCGGCACCAGCGGTGGACGACGCGGCCGGTGCGCCCGGGGCCGGCTCGTCCCGCTTCTCGCCGGAGGTCTCCCCCGACGGCGGCGCCGGCTCCTTGGGCACCACCCACACACCCGGCCGCTGGTCGTCCTCCAGCCGGCCCCGCGCGATCTGCCAGGCTCTGCTGGCCCGGCGCCTGAACATCTCGAACCGAGTCAGAGCTGGCCCCCTCGCAGAATGCTCCCCCAAGCATGACTTTCCACCTACACGGTACCGGTGTGTGTCGACACCCGGGATATGACGACGTCGTCCCGAGCGGTAGCGTTCCGGAGCGTGAGCACCCAGCAGACCGGTACGACCGAGGGTTCGGTGGACAACGACCTGGAGTCCGGGCTGCCCATTCGGCTGTTGCACGACCGGGTTCTGGTCCGGCTGGAGGGCAGCGACGGCGAACGCCGCTCCGCCGCCGGCATCGTGATCCCGGCGACGGCGTCGGTCGGACACCGGCTGGCCTGGGCCGTCACGGTGGCGGTCGGCCCGAACGTCCGGGCGGTCAAGACCTCCGACCGGGTCCTCTTCGACCCGGACGAACGCTCCGAGGTCGAGCTGCACGGCCGTCAGTACATCCTGCTCCGGGAGCGGGACGTGCACGCGGTGGCCGCCGCCCGGGTCGAGCACAGCGCCACCGGACTGTACCTCTGAGTCACACCACGCGCTCGGCCGCGACGGGCAACTCCGCGACGGGCCACGGCAGTACCCGCAGCGTGGGCCACTCCGCCTGCCAGCGCGCCGCCTTCGTCTCGTAGACCGAGCGCGGCGCCAGCACCGGGTTGGGCCGCACCACCAGGGAGAACAGGTCGGCGAAGCCGTGCGGGGCGTACACGGTGACCGCGCCGTCCGGCTCCGCCCGCAGGCCCAGGCAACAGGTGGTCGCCGCGAAGTGGTCGATCGCGTCCTCCGTACTGGTGAACGGCACGCCCGGCACGCCGAACTTCTGCTCGTACCAGAGGTGCACCCGGGCCTCGTTGCGTACCTCGACCCGCGCCCCGTACTCGTCGGCAAGGTCGCCGAACAGCTCGGCCGCCCGCCGGATCACCCGGTCCTCCGCCTCGTACGAGAGGTCCGAGGGGTCGAAGTAGAACAGGTCGTAGTCGGCGATCCCGGCGGTGGGTGGCCGGCCGGACAGCCCGTTCCAGACGGTCTGGAAGACCGCGCCGGCGGTCAGGTACCAGCCGGGCGCGTCGAGCCGCGGCGTGCGCAGCAGGATCTGCCGGATCACCGGGTTACGGCGCACCAGGGTCAGGAAGGCGTCGTGCTGCGCCAGCACGCCGAGCCGGGGCAGCGCCGCGAGGGCGGGATCCGTCGACACCCCCGGACCGTACTGCCGGGGTACGACGGTCCGGCACGCCGCGAACCCCGGCCGGGGCGTGCACCACGAGCCGGGGCGCACCGCAG
>JBAUUM010000258.1:0-7016 GCA_049582705.1 Actinocatenispora sp. | reverse complement strand
GGCCAGCGCGAACCGGCCGCCACCGGCGCTGCCCAGCCGGGCGGTACGGGAGCGCGGCAGGTAGCCGAAGTCGGTGACTCCGCTGAACACGTCGGGCCGGCCGGCCAGCTCGACGGTGTCCGCGCCGGACCCGATCACGCACCCCCCGGACAGCGGCACGACCAGGATCTCCTCGTCGCCGGTGGCGATCTCGACGCTGTCGCCCGGGGCGAGCCGGACGATCCGCAGCGACGTGTGGTCCATCCGGGTACGGACCGTCCACGGGCCGTCCGCGCTGCTGCCACTGGGCTGGTGGTGGTTCACGGTCACCTCACATCAGGCCGGCGGCGGTGTCGACGGCCGCGGCCACGTCGTCGTCCGGTGGGTACAGCAGGGCACGCCCGGCCACCAGGCCGCGGACGGTGGGAAGCCGTACCGCCCTGCGCCAGGCCGCGTACGTCTTGTCCGGGTCGGCGCCGGTGTCGCCGCCGAGTAGCAGGGCGGGCAGGGTCGAGGACTCCATCACCCGCTCCATGTCCGCCACCACGGGCACCTTCAGCCAGGTGTACGCGGAGGTGCGGCCGAGGCCCTGGGCCACGGCGATAGCCCGGACCATCGCGTCGGGTCCGGTGTCGTTGACCAGCCGCCCGTCCGTGTCGCGCCGGGACCAGAACGGCTCGATCATCGCCATCAGGTGCCGTTCGGCCAGCTCGTTGACCGCCGAGGAGCACCCGGCGAGCGCGTCCGCCGTCGCCGCGTCGTCGGGGTCGATGCGCAGCAGCATCTTGCCGGCGTCGAAGTTCATCCGTTCGATGCCCCGCGCGTCGTACGCGGTGAAGCGGTCGTCGATCTCGAACGCGCTGCCCGCGATGCCGCCCCGGTTCATCGACCCGACCACCACCTTGCCGTGCAGCGCGCCGAGCAGCAGCAGGTCCTCCAGGATGTCCGGGGTGCCGAGCACCCCGTCCACGCCGGGTCGGGCCAGCGCCACCCGCAGCCGGTCCAGCAGGTCGATGCGGTTGGACATGGCGTCGTGTCGCGCGCCCACGGCGAGGGCGCCGCGGGCCGGGTGGTCGGCGGCGACCAGCAGCAGCCGCCCCGAGTCGCCGAGGAGGGGGCGGCGGGTACGGGTGGTCGCGGCGGTGTGCACGGCGCCCGGGTCGACGGCGCGGGTCTCCGCCAGGGTGCGCAGGTCCTCGTCACGCATGACGCCCGCTCGGGTCGGACCCGGCCGCGTCGAGCAGTTCGCGGACCTCGGCCGTGGTGGGCATCGCCGGCGCGCACGCCAGCTTGCCGGCGACGATGGCGCCGGCCGCGTTGGCGAATCCGATCAGCTCCGCCAGCGGCCAGCCGGCGAGCAGCCCGTGGCACAGCGCCCCGCCGAACGCGTCACCGGCGCCCAGGCCGTTGACGGTCCGCACGACCGCGGGCGGTATCTCGACCCGTTCGGTGGCGGTGCGCGCCAGTACCCCGTCCGGCCCGCGCTTGACGACCGCGAGTTCCACCCCGGCGGCGAGCAGCGCCTCGGCCGCGGCGTCGGGTTCCCGTTCACCCACGGCGGTCTCGCACTCGTCGAGATTGCCGACCGCGACCGTCACGTACGGCAGGGCGGCGCGCAGCGCCGTGGTGGCCGCCTCCCGGGACGGCCACAGGCTGGGCCGGTAGTCCAGGTCGAGCACCGTGTGCGGCAGTCGGTCCCGGGTCCGCAGCGCGGCGGCGTGCGCGCTGGCGGTGGGCTCGGCGGACAGTCCGGTGCCGGTCAACCACAGCACCCCGGCGGACCGTACCGCCGCCGGGTCCAGATCGTCCGGCTCGACCTGGAGGTCGGGGGTGCCGGGCAGCCGGTAGAAGTAGATGGGGAACGTGTCCGGCGGGAAGATCTCGCAGAAGGTGACCGGTGTCTGGGCGCCCGGCACCGGCGTGACCCACCGGTCGTCGACCCGGTAGCCGCGCAGTTCCCGCTTCAGGTAGTCGCCGAACGGGTCCGCTCCCGTGTGGCTGACCAGCGCGACCCGCCGACCGTGCCGGGCTGCGGCGACCGCCACGTTCGCGGCGGTCCCGCCCAGGTACTTGCCGAACGTCGTGACATCCGCGAGCCCGACCCCGACCTGCTGCGGGTACAGGTCGACGCCGAGCCGGCCGACCGCGATGACCTCGAACGCGTCGTCGTTCACGGTGCGTCCCCCCGGGGCCCGGCCGTACCCGTCGCCACGCCGGCGTCGAGGTCGGCCAGGTACGCCAGGCTCGCCCGCACGTCGTCGACCGGCCCCGCGCCGGGCGCCGGTTCGGCCGTCAGCACGGTGTCCTGTTCCAGCACGTACCAGCCGTCGTAGCCGACGCCCGTCAGGGCACCGACGATGCCGGCGACGTCGACGTCGCCGCGCCCCAACGGTCGGTACATGCCCTGCCGCACCGCCTCGGTGTACCCGAGTTCGCCGGCCCGTACCCGTCCGGCCATCGCGTCGTCGACGTCCTTGAGGTGGACGTGCGCGATCCGGCGCGCGGCGTCCCGGGCGATCCGGCCCGGGTCGGCCCCGCCGACCATCAGGTGTCCGGTGTCCAGGCACAGTCCCACGTCGCTGCCGGACAGCACCCGGTCCACCTCGTCGGCCCGTTCGACCATCGTCCCGACGTGCGGGTGCAGCGTGGCGACGACGCCGGAGTCCGCGGCCACGCCGACGACCCGGGTCAGGTTCGTCAGCAGGGTCCGCCAGCCGGCCGCGTCCAGCGCGGGCCGGGTGTCGTACCCGTCGGTGCCGGTGGCGGCGGCCAGCACCAGGGTGCCGGCCGTGCCGAAGCCGGCCAGGGCCTGCCGTACGTCGTCGACCGGGTCGTGGTCGTCGCGGTGCAGTACGACCGGGACGAAGCCGCCGACCGCGTCGAGCCCGTGCCCGGCCAGCAGTCGGGTCCGTCCGGCGAGGTCGTCGGGCAGGAAACCGGCGGGCCCGAACTCCGTGGCGGCCAGCCCGGCGGCCCGCATCTCGGTCAGTACCCGCGCCGGGGACATCTGGTGTCCCCACCCGGGGACCTCGCAGACCCCCCACGAGATCGGTGCGCCGGCGAGCCGGATCATGCCGCCACCTCCTCGATCGTCACGGGGCGCCCGCTGCGCCGGGACCGCTCGGCGGCGTCGGCGATCAGCAGCGCGGCGAGCGCGTCGGCGCCGGTGCACGGGCTGACCCGCTGGCCGGCCACGACCTCGGTGAACGCGGTCAGCTCGGCGACGTACGCGTCCCGGAAGCGGTCCAGGAAGCCACCGTACGGGACACCGGGCGGCCAGCCGGCGCCTTCCGCGGAGGTCAGCGCGGCCTGCCCGGTGAGCCCGGCGACGACGGTGCCGGCGGAGCCGGCCACCTCCAGCCGCACGTCGTAGCCGGCGCCGTTGTAGCGGGCCGCGGAGCAGGTGGCGAGGGTGCCGTCGGCGAGGGTGAGCACGGTGACGCCGGTGTCCACGTCGTCCGCGGCGGCGAAGAACTCGTCGCCGCGGTTGGCGCCGGTCGCGTACACGGTGACGACCTCCTGACCGCTGACCCAGCGCACCATGTCGTAGTCGTGGACCGAGCAGTCCCGGAAGATCCCGCCCGAGCTGGGCAGGTAGTCGGGGTGCGGCGGCTGCGGGTCGCAGGTGCAGGCGCGCATCGTGTGCAGCCAGCCGAGCCGGCCGGAGGCGACCGCCTCGCGCGCGGCCCGGAACCCGGCGTCGAACCGACGCTGGAAGCCGATGTGCAGCTCGACCCCGGCGGCGGCGACGTCGGCGAGGACGGCCCGGGTCTCGGCGGAGCTGCCGGCCACCGGCTTCTCGCAGAACGTCGGCAGGCCGGCCCGGGCGGCGGCCCCGATCAGGGGCGCGTGCGCAGCCGTGGGTGCCGCGATGACCACGCCGTCGAGGGACGCGTCGAGCAGCGTGGTCACGTCCGGTCGGTGCTCGGCGCCGAGCGGGTCGGCGACGGCCCGGGCCCGGCCCGGGTCCGCGTCGGTCAGCACGACCGAGGTCACCATCGGCAGGCCGACCAGGGTCTCGGCGTGGAACGCGCCGATGCGCCCGACGCCGATGAGTCCGATACGCATGGTGTGCCTTCCCTGCTCGCGGGCACGGTCGGGGCGGAGCGCCTTGCCGTTGGTTGTATCCCCACGACCGCGGCACCGTCAAGGAATTGTCAGGACATATTGACGTAGAGACGACCGGGTGACGTGCGGCATACTGGCCCGGACGTCGGCGGTGAGGAGTTCGGGATGGACCACATCGCGAAGCTGGTCACCATCGACCGGTCCAGTCCGGTGCCGCTCTACTTCCAGGTGGCCCACCGGCTGCAGGAGCTGATCGAGTCCGGCGAGCTGGCACCCGGCCAGCGGCTCGACAACGAGATCGCCCTGGCCGACCAGCTCGGCCTGTCCCGGCCGACCATGCGCCAGGCCATGCGGCACCTGGTCGACAAGGGCCTGCTGGCCCGCCGCCGGGGCATCGGCACCCAGGTGGTGAACAGCAAGGTCCGCCGGCAGTTGCAGCTGACCAGCCTGCACGAGGACCTCCGCCGCGCCGGTCGGCACCCCCGCACCGAGGTGCTGTCGTACGAGACGGTCGCGGCGACGGCCACCGTGGCGGCCGCGCTGCGACTGCCGGCCGGCGCCGAGGTCGTGGCGGTGCACCGGGTGCGGTACGCGGACGGGCAACCGCTCGCGATCATGCACAACCACCTGCCCGCCGGCCTCGTCACCTTCGGCGCGGACGACCTCGCCGGCGGGAGCCTGTACGAGCTGCTGCGCCGGGCCGGCACCCAGATCCGCACCGCGGACCAGACCATCGGTGCCCGGCGGGCGACGGCCGGGGAGGCCCGGCTGCTCGGCGAACCGCGCGGGGCGACCCTGCTCACCATGAGCCGGACCGCCTACGACGACGCGGGAAACGTGGTGGAGTACGCGTTCCATCTGTACCGGGCGGCGCTGTACTCGTTCGAGATGACGGTCGCGGCGCGCTGAGACGACCAGCGCGCCCCGGCATCTCGGGTCAGCTGCCGCGAACGGGAATCTTCGGGCGGGCACAAGGTCCCGTCAACACGGGCCGAACGGACGGGCCTGGCCTGGGGGCTGGTGGCTAGTCTGGTCTCAGCGGTCCTGCCGCCGGGCATCTCTGGGGGGATGATGTTCCGGCCGCAGGACCTTCTTCTTGCCGGTCGGGCACCTCCCGGCCGGACGGTACCTGCCTGGAGAGGCCCCGGCCGCGCCGTCGCCGGGTCGGTCGCCGGGAGGCGGCACGGCGTGCCGCCCTCCGGGATCCCTGTCCGTGCCGGCGGTCAGTCTGCCGGCCGGATGTTCTGGTTGAGATGGAAGACGTTGTCCGGGTCGTACTGCTTCTTGACCGCGGCCAGCTTGTCGTAGTGGCCCTGGTAGCTGTCCGGCACCCGGTCCTGGTCGTCGGCGGCCATGAAGTTCACGTATCCGCCCGGGGCGGAGTACGGCTCCAGGTCCCGGTAGTAGTCCCGGACCCACCGGGTGTTCGGGGCGTTGTCGGCCGGATCCGGCCACATGCCCGCGACCACCGTCGCGTACTTCGCGTCCCGGAACGCGTACGCCGTCGCGTCCTGGCCGACCCTGTTGCACGCCCCGTTGACCGGATAGATGTGCACCGTGGAGGTCAGGCTCGGCACCTGCGGGCCGTGCTCCAGGTGCGCCCGGACGATGCCCTCCGGCATCCCGGTACTGAACGCGGTCTTCCAGTAGTGCTGGAGCCCGGGCCCGAGCAGCTCGTCGAACGTCGCGTTCAGCGCCGGGTACGGCATCGGCGCGACCATCTCGGCCACGACCGGCGCCGCGTCCTGGATCGGCGCGAACGCCTTCTCGCCCAGCTCCGGCGCGCCGGTCCAGCACAGCACCGTGATCACGAACGTCTTGCCGTGCTCCGACTCGGGGATGAACGGCAGCGGCGGGGCGATCTGGAACGCCGGGAATCCGCCGAGTTCCTCCGGGGCGTCCGTCATGTACTCGTCGTACGCCTCCAGCACGTCACGTGCCCGGTCCACGGGGAAGAAGAAGATCCCGGCGAGCACGTCGCGTACCGGGTGCAGCCGGTACTCGAACGAGGTGACCGCGCCGAAGTTCCCGCCGCCACCACGCAGCGCCCAGAACAGCTCGGGGTGTTCCCGTTCGCTCGCGACGAGCTGTTCGCCGTCGGCGGTGACCACGTCGGCGGACAGCAGGTTGTCGATGCTCAGCCCGTACTGGCGGTCCAGGTACCCGATTCCGCCGCCCAGGGTGAGCCCGCCGATGCCGGTGGTGGACACGATGCCGCCGGTGGTGGCCAGCCCGAACGGGTACGTGGCGTGGTTGAAGTCGCCCCACGTGCAGCCGCCCTCCGCGCGCGCGGTACCGGCGCCGGGGTCGACGCGTACGCCGCGCATGCCGGACAGGTCGGCCACGATGCCGCCGTCGGTGGTGCCGAATCCGGGCACGCTGTGCGATCCGCCCCGCACCGCGAGGTCGAGGCCGTGCTCGCGGGCGTACCCGACGGTGGCCATCACGTCGCCGGCGTCCCGGCAACGCACGACGGCCTCCGGGTACCGGCCGATCATCGCGTTGTACACGGTGCGGGCCTGGTCGTACTCCGGGTCCTGCCGGGTGATGACCGGACCGCGCACCTGTTCGCGGAGCTGGTCCAGGGTTGTCGTCTGCATGCGTGGAACGCCGCCTCTCGCGTCGCCCGCGAGGCGGCCGGGTGGCCCGCCGACCACCACGACAGCCCCGGGGCCGAGCTGGTCGGCCGTCCGTGGTGCCGGTGCGCGTCGGTGCCCTCGGACCGTCCGGCCGCCCACGGTGGGGTGGGCCGGTCGCCGTGCCCGGTCGGGAACGACGGGGTCTCCACTTCCACTGTCCGCCGGCGGTGCGCCGCGCGGAGTCATCGACGGGCAGGCCGAGCGGAACGGTGCCGGCATGTGCCCGGGCACCCGACGGCGGGTCGACCGACGGACCGGCGGGCGGGTGCCGGGCGACTCCCGACAGCGGGGCCACCCGGCCCGGACCCCACGGGCCACCCGGCCCGGTGC
>JBAUUM010000257.1:0-2045 GCA_049582705.1 Actinocatenispora sp. | reverse complement strand
ACGTCGTCTCGATCTTCAGGGACTCCGATGAACCGGCCGGTTAACCGGCGCGGCGGAATGCCCGACCGGAGGCGGCGCCACCTCGCCGCGCGGTGACGCGGAAATGGGCGTCATGCCCGGCCAATGACAGGTACGACAGGTCGTCAACGACGAGGCGTGGGATGTGAAGGGACGACGACCGGTCAGGTGGGCAGGACGCACAGTCCTCCGGGTGAGGTCCGGAGGCGCCCAAGTCTGCGACGTCCGCGCCGCGGGATCCGGTGGAGGTCGAGTTGACCGTCCTCCAGGCGGATGGCGCCAGACGGATGTTCACGCTGTACCCACGCGCCGGTATGACGGCGGCGTCGTGACCACCGTCCCGTGGTCTGGAGGCTGGAGGTCTCGGGTGGGCCGGTCACGATGCGGCCCGGCGGGCACCTGCTACGTCGCGGCGTCCGGCAGGCTGTGGGCACTGGACGGAAGGAGAACGGCGTGACGAGGCTGGTGGCCCGCACCATCCGGGAGGCCTATATCTACCTGGAGGCGGCCCTCCCCGGACGGGAGATCCTCGACTTCGAACGGGACTCCCGGTTGCACCGCGCCGACGGCGGCGGGTACGTCCTGCGTTTCGACGGCGTGGTGGACGGTGGCCGGATCCGGGTGGACGTCGAGATCCCGCGCGACGACGAGACGGACGACGATATCGGTGTCCGGTCGTACGGCCCGGGTCGTTCCACGCTCCTCGACGCCGGCCAGTGGTTCTACGTCGAGGTGGCCCGCGTGAACGTCGCCGTCGCCGAGCTCACCGCGCTGGGCGACAGGGCCGCCACCGACCCGCGGTACAACACGATCGTCCGGGCCTGGGAAGCCGCCGCCGGCGCCGTGGACGAGATCGCCAAGTTCCTCCCCGAGGGCGCCGGGTCGGTGCCCGTCGACGCGTTCTGGACAGACGCGGGCCGACGGGCGCTCGAACTCCAGCCCGACCTGTTCCAGCGGGAACGCATCATCCTGTCGCAGCGGCGCTACCGGCAGAAGATCACCGAGTTCACGGCTCGACAGGGCTGACCAGCGCCGGCCGGCTGAGCTTCTGTCGCCGGATCTGCGTAGGTAGATCGAGCAGACCAGTGGCTGCACCGCGGTGATCGCATCGCGGCCGTGAAGAGATTCGAGTGTGCCGGGCTCCCGGCACGTGGCAGGTACGGAGGTGGAAGTCGTGATCAGCAGTGGGCTCGCTGCGCGGTTGCTCGCCATGCGGGATGCGGACCAGGCCGCGCACCGGGCCACCGTCGACGGCGACAACCTGTATCTGCCGCCGGGGCATCCGTCCTATCTGGCGCACAGGCAGACCGTGGAGTGCAACACCGGGCGGCTCAAGGCCATCGTTGACGAGTGCGGCTGGCCCACGATCAGCATGGTGGGCAGGGAAGCAGCGTCGGCGGCATGGTTACTGGCCCAGCACTCCGATCACGACCCAGCGTTCCAGAGCCGGGTCGTCGACCTGATGGCGGAGGCGGGTGACGACATCGACCGCACGGACTGGGCGTACCTCGTCGACCGGCTCGCCTGCGGCCGGGGCGAGCCGCAGGAGTACGGCACTCAGCTGGAGTGGTGCGACGGCGGGCTCCGGGCACGGAAGCTGCGAGACCCCGGAGACGTCGACCGCCGCCGAACTGCGGTGGGCCTGCAGCCGCTGGCCGAGTATCTGGACGCGGCGCGCAGGATAATCCCCGGCCGTGGCCGGGAAGACGCCAGCGGCGACCAGGCGCCGGAACGCTGAAGCGTGACCGGCGCGCCGCCAGCGGGGTCGAGACCGACCTGCAGCAGGTGGCTCCCGGCAGTCAATTGGCGGCCTGCTCGACCGCGTCACCCACGACGCGCCGGCAGAACCGCTGTGGCCCGCCACAGACCGCGCCGTGGACAGCAGGAGCCGTACCCAAGCTGCGTGGCCCGCCGCGGCCGGTGCTGAGATGTTGCCCGGGGAGTGAGCGCAATGGTTGGATGTCTCCGCCTCGGGTTGGTTGGGTTAAAAGCCCGGGGGGTTGCTGGCCTGGTCAGCGACATTGGCT
>JBAUUM010000256.1:0-16332 GCA_049582705.1 Actinocatenispora sp. | reverse complement strand
GGCCCAGGGCGCCCGGCGCCCCCGCGCCCGGCTCGCCATCATCGGCGGTGCGGCGGTCAGCGTGCTCACCGTGTCCGGCGTCGCCGCCGCCAGCACCTCGGCGGTGCCCGGCGACGCGCTCTACGACGTGAAGCGGTCCACCGAGCGGGCGCAGATCGCGCTGGCCGGCTCCGACGTCAACTCCGGCGCGCTGTACCTGGAGTTCGCCCGGACCCGCATCGCGGAGGCCGACGCCGTACGCAGGGACCCGCAGAGCCTGGTCAACGTGCTACGCGACATGGACCGGCAGACCCGCGAGGGTGTGTCGCTGCTCGACTCCACCGCGGTCAGCCGGCGCGACGCGGCATCGCTGGAGCAGGTCGGCGAATTCGTCAACCACCAGCGGCCGGAGGTCCTCGAACTGCTGCACGGCACCGACGGCGACGCGCAGGAACGCGTGCGACGCTCGCTGTCGCTGATCGACGAGGTCGAGCAGCGCCGGGCCGACCTGCACCGTCTGCTGCTCTGCACCGCCGGCAAGCCGGTGCAGAGCGACAAGCTCGGGCCGTTGCCGCAGGACTGCTCGGCACTGCCGGGCAGCTCCGCGACGCCACCGGCCGGGCAGGGCAGCGGCCGGGCCACCGGACCCTCGTCCGGGCAGTCCAAGCCGGACGCCAGCTCCGGCACCGAGGCGACCGACCGGCCGGGCGGCGCCGACCGACCGCATCCGTCCGCCTCCGGCCCTGCCCAGCGGACCCATGCGCCCGACGTACCGGGTGCACCGCCACTGCCGAGGGACCTCGCTCCGTCGACGTCGGGCAGCCCGGCTCCCGGCGACGATTCGAACCAGGGCGGCGGACTCTTCGGAATTCTCGGAAAGATCCTCGGCGGGCTCCTCTGATCAGAACACGTTCCGACAGCTACCCTCGGCCCGTGGACCTGTTTGCCCGGGTGCGACGCCGCCATCACCGAGAGGCGGCGCGCGCCCGCGCGGCCGGCGAGGCCAGCGCCATGATGGCCACCACCGGCTCGATGGTGGCCGACCAGACCGACGACCTGACCGATGACCTGGCCCCGGCCGAGCTGCCGGGGCCGGCGATCGGGCAGCGGGTCCGGCGGATCGGCAACGACCCGGGCGCCGCGGCGTTCTTCGACGTCGACAACACGTTCCTCCGTGGCGCCTCGATCTTCTGGTTCGCCCGCGGACTCGCCGCCCATGACTTCTTCACCACCCGAGACCTCCTCGGGTTCGCCTGGAAGCACCTCAAGTTCCGGACCACCAGCAACGAGGACATCGACGACATCGGCTCCGCCCGGGACAGCGCGCTGGCCTTCGTCGCCGGCCGGCGGGTGGAGGAGATCGTCGAGCACGGCGAGGAGATCTACGACGAGCTGCTGGCCGCCCGCATCTGGGCCGGGACCAAGGCGTTCGCACAGCTCCACCTCGACGCCGGGCAGCGGGTCTGGCTGGTCACCGCCGCCCCGGTCGAACTCGCCCAGCTGCTCGCCCGCCGCCTCGGCCTGACGGGCGCCCTCGGCACCGTCGCGGAGACCCGGGACGGCCGATACACCGGGCGGCTCGTCGGCGACATCCTGCACGGCCCGGCCAAGGCCGAGGCGGTCCGCGCGCTCGCCCGCAGCGAACACCTCGACCTGGACCGGTGCGTGGCGTACAGCGACTCGATCAACGACCTGCCGATGCTGACGACCGCGGGCAGCGCCGTGGCGATCAACCCGGACGCCGCCCTGCGCCGGGTGGCCCGCAACCGTGGCTGGGAGGTACACGACTTCCGGACCGGGCGCCGTGCGGCACGCTACGGGGTCCCGGCCGCCATCGGGCTCGGCGCGGTGGCGGCGTACGCGTACCGCCGGAAGCTGTCCCGCTGACCCGGGAGGGTCCCAGGGCGTGTGTCGACGTCCCACTGGCCGGCTGCGCCGACCGGGAACTTCGACATACGCCCTAGAAGGCCGCGCCGCGACGCAGCAGGAGCCGGTGCAGCGTCTGCTGGATGGTCTCCCGTACCCGGTCCGCCAGGTTGAAGACCGCCATCGGGTCGTCCGGGTCGGCGTCCAGCTCGGAGGTGTCGATCGGCCGGCCGAACTCGATCAGCCACTTGCTCGGCAGCGGCACCATCCCCAGCGGGCCCAGCCACGGGAAGAACGGCGTGACCGGGAAGTACGGGATGCCGAGCAGGCGGGCCAGCGGCCTGATGTCACCGACCAGCGGGTAGATCTCCTCCGCACCGACGATGGAGACCGGCACGATCGGCGCCTTGGTCCGCAGCGCGGCCGCCACGAACCCGCCCCGGCCGAACCGCTGCAGCCGGTACCGGTCGATGTACTTCTTGCCGACGCCCTTGAAGCCCTCGGGGAAGACGCCGACGATCTCGCCGTCGCAGAGCAGCCGCTCCGCGTCCGGGTTGCAGGCGAGCGTCGCGCCCGCGCGGCGGGCCAGCCCGGCCAGTACCGGAGTACGGAAGATGAAGTCGGCGCCCAGCAGTCGCAGGTGCCGCCGGGCCGGATGCTCGTCCAACAGCCCCAGCTGCAGCATCATGCTGTCCATCGCGATGGTGCCGGAATGGTTGGCCACCAGCAGGGCGGGACCGACGTCGGGGACATGTGCCAGCCCGGACACGTCGACCCGGAACCACGAGCGGTACAGCGGACGCAGGATGGGCGCGAGGACCTGTTCGGTCAGGTCCGCGTCGAACCCGAAGTCGTCGACCGGATAGTCACCGGTCACCCGCCGCCGCAGGAAGGCGACCGCGTCGGCGATCCGCTCGTCCCAGATGTCGTCGGGCTCGTCCATGCCCTCAGCGGTCCGCTCGGTGTCCTCCTCCGCGTCGTGCACCGTCACCGGTCCCCCTCGCGTGCCTGCTGCTCGTACGTTCGGTAGTCGCGCGCCAGTTTGCGGACCCCGGACAGCAGCGCGCGGCCACCGGTCAGCAGCAGCCGTTCCACGTCGTCGACGCCGGCGGAACTGACCGGCGCACCGATGTCGTGGCCGCGGATGAAGTCGTCGAACGCCGCCGGTGTCGAGCGCGGGCGAAATCCGAAGCCCTCCACCAACCGTTGCACATCCACCACCCGACCGTGCATCAGAAAGTCGAGTTGGTCCAGTGAGAAGTCCACCATGCCGCTCCGCTTGGCCAGCCACGCCACCGCGGTCATGCCCGGGTCGGGCACCGGCAGGGGTACCCGACCTGCCCGTCGGATCGCCTGGGAGAGCAGCAGTACGCCGGGGCCGGCCACGTTGAAGTCGCCCGGGTGGTGTTCCAGGACCGACCGGCGCAGCACCTCGACGGCGTCGTCGGCGTGCACGAACTGGACCCTCGGGTCGCGGCCGAGCACCGTCGGCACCACCGGCAGCGAGAAGTACCGGGTCAGGGTCGTGTCGGCGTGCGACCCCACGAACGGCGCGAACCGCAGGAC
The DNA here is from genome assembly GCA_049582705.1 of Actinocatenispora sp. Classification (GTDB taxonomy): domain Bacteria; phylum Actinomycetota; class Actinomycetes; order Mycobacteriales; family Micromonosporaceae; genus Actinocatenispora. The sequence continues at coordinate 12,921 of JBAUUM010000256.1, read as the reverse complement.
GGTCACGACGCTGTCGGGCCGCCGGCGCCGGTAGCCCCGGACGTAGCCCTCGATCTCGACGATGTCCTTGGCGTAGCCGCCCCGGGGCAGCGCGCGCAGCGCCGTGTCCTCGGTGAAGATGGCAGGGTCGCGCGCGGACGCACCGTACGCGGCCGTCGAGGAGCGGACGATGATCCGCTGTACGGTGCTGCACGCCTGGCACGCCGCGAGGAGCTGCAACGTCCCGATGACGTTGAGCTCCTTCATGGCGTCCCGGCCACCCGCACCCGCGGGGCCGGCCACCACGGCCAGGTGCGCCACCGTGTCGACGGCGGCGTCGCGGATGAGTTGCGCGATGACCGGGCTGCTGATGTCGGCGCGGACGAACTCCGCGCGCCCCAACATCGCCACCAGCTCACCGGCCGGCTCGACGACGTCGACCCCGATCACCCGGTCGATCCGGGAGTCGGCGGCCAGCCTGGACGCGAGAAGAGCAGCCAGATACCGACTGACGCCGGTCACCAGCACCACCCGCGGGCTCATCCGTCGCCCCACATCAGGACCTGTACCGGTCCGATCATGCGCGCCCCCCATGCGCGGTGTGACTGACGGGCCCCAGCGCTCGCACGGCGAGCAGACGTCAGCCCACCGGATGCGGCGGGCTGACCAGGCTCACTTGCCCTGACGGCGACGCTGGATGCGGGTCTTGCGCAGCAGCTTCCGGTGCTTCTTCTTCGCCATCCGCTTGCGGCGCTTCTTGACGACGGAGCCCATACGTCAGTCCTTTGCGTTGCGGTCATCGCCGGTGCGGGCACAGCCCACCAGCGTCGGTAGATGAACACCAAACCTTATCCGGACCCATCGGGCGCCGATGCAGCGGCCGGCCCGTGCCGGCTCTACGTCACACATGGCCTGTGACATCTCCGCACGGCGTCACAGGTCCGGAAGGGTATCGATCCTCGACTACAGGGTAGCCGCCCGACCGGACCGGCACGCTGTGCGGGCGTACTTTCGTCGGAACACGTCACGTCGGGCCTGCCCGGCAGACCCGACGTGGGAGCCCACGGTACGGACATCCGGCCGTGAACCGTTCTGCTCAGCGCCCGTCGAAACCGCCCCGACGGACCCCGTCGAGGAACGAACGCCACGCACCGGAATCGAAGAGAAATGCCGCGCCGGCGCGATTCTTGGAGTCGCGGACACCAACGCCGGCCGCCACCAACGCGACCTCGACGCAGTTGTTTCCACCGCCACTCCGGGTGCTTTTACGCCATGCTGCGGCGTCCAGCTCCGGAGGATATGCGGTACCTACGAAGTGCATCACAACTCCTTTGTCAGGGCGACGATGCGCTCGAGCGAATCGTCTGGCTTGAGGGCCGCCGCACGTAGGTGGTCAAACATCAAGTTATAACGATGAACTTCCTCTTCGGTTTCTAGATAAAGCCCACCAGTTGCATTGTCGAGATACACCACGTCCAGATCCTCGGGGTCGGGGAATCCGAGGATGACGAAGGCGCCGTCCATGCCGGCGTGCTCGCCGGTGTTGAAAGGCACCACCTGAATGGTCACGTTGGTCGACTCGGCGGCCGTCGCCAGGCGGGTCAGCTGGTCACGCATGATCTCGCGGCCGCCCACCCAGCGGTGCAGCACGGCCTCGTCCAGTACGAGCCACAGCTCGGGTGCGTCGCCCTCGGTCAGCAGCTGCTGCCGGGCGAGCCGGAGATCGACCCGCCGCTCGATCTCCTCGGGGGTGAGATCGGGTCTGGCCGCCCGGGTCGCGGCGCGCGCGTACTCACGGGTCTGCAGCAGCCCGGGGATCAGCAGCGCCTCGTACGCCGCAATGGTGTCCGCGGCGGCCTCAAGACCGATGTACGGGCCGAGGGCGACGTCGCTGTACGGGTGCCACCAACCCTTCTGGCGGGCCTCCCGGGCGATCTGGACGAGTTCCTCGCATTTGTCGCCGAAGATTCCGTAGATCTGCAACATGAACCGAACGTCGCGCGCCGTCGGGGAGACCTGCGCGTTCTCGGTCCTGGAGATCTTCGACGCCGAACATTCCATCTGTCCGGCGACCTGGTCAATGGTGAGACCGGCCTCCTCGCGCAGGCGCCGCAGTTCCATTGCCAGCCTGCGCCGGCGCGCCGTGGGGCTCCTTCGTCGCAGAGACATCGCCGCCAACCTCCTCGGGCAGTGCCAGGACCGGCCAGGTCCGATTGACCCGCCGGCCCTTGACGATCTTGCACCTCTTGTCGGCCCCCGCCCAAGTTCGGAATACGTCGCTTCCCGAAGTGAGCCGATAGGCGCCGCAAACCTACCTTAAGTGTGATGTTGACGGCAATGAGTAGCTAATGGCATGATCGCGCCCTTCATCACACAGACAGTCAGTCTGAGGCCCTTCACTCGCCTAACGAGCCGAAGAGTACGGGGACGCGCACATCCCGCAAGGTGAAACAGACACGGTGTGACAGCGTGGGGCGGACCATGCCACAACACGGCCGGCGCGGGCTCAGGCGACGCGGCGGATCAGGCCGCCCGCCGCACACGGAAGCGACCGGCGGACGCCAGCCGTACGCTGCGGCTGAAGCTGCCGGTCGCGGGTGCCGGCTAGCCGCGGCTGCCGAGGGAACGCAGGAAGAACGTCAGGTTCGCGGGGCGCTCGGCCAGCCGCCGCATGAGGTAGCCGTACCACTGGATGCCGTACGGCACGTAGATGCGGACCTGGTAGCCGTCACCGGCCAGGCGCTGCTGCTCGCGCGGTCGGATGCCGTAGAGCATCTGGAACTCGAACGAGTCGGGCGCGCGGTCGAACCACTTCGACCGGTCCTCCGCGATCGCGATCAGCCGCGGGTCGTGACTGGCGATCATCGGGTAGCCCTCGCCGGCCATCAGCAGGTTGAGGCAGCGCACGTACGAGCGGTCCACCGCCAGCCGGGACTGGAACGCCACCGACTCGGGCTCCGAGTACGCGCCCTTGCACAGCCGCACCCGGGAGCCGGCGTAAGCAAGTTCGCGACAGTCCGCCTCGGTGCGCCGCAGGTACGCCTGGAGCACCGCGCCGGTGTCCGGAAAGTCCTTGCGGAGCTGCATCAGCAGTTCCAGGGTCGAGTCGGTGGTGGTGTGGTCCTCCATGTCCACCGTGACCGTGGTGCCGGCGTTGGTGGCCGCCTGGCAGATCTCCCGGGCGTGTCGGTAGGCGAGCTGCTCGTCCAGGGTCTGCCCCAGCGCGGACAGCTTGATGCTGACCTCGGTGGGCGGGCAGAGCCCGGCGCTGGACAGCGCGCCCAGCAGGACGAGGTAGGCCTGCTTGATGGCCTCGGCCTGGTCCTCGCTGGTGGTGTCCTCGCCGAGATGGTCGAGGCTGACCGCGAGGCCCTGGTCGACCAGCGTGCGGCTGATCCGCAGCGCGTCGCCGACCTCGGTTCCCGCGACATAGCGACGGACCACATCGCGACTGACCGGGGCTGTCTCGACGAGCCGCTCAACCCGGTCACTACGGGATGCGGCGAGGATCACCGATCGGAGCATGCGCTGACTGTATCGCCGTCGTCCCATCTGTCGACACCGCCTCCGGTAACGACGCGATGCTTCACGTTCGACGGCCTCACCACGTGATCACCGTTGGTCTTGCGACAGTGACATCGGGTCGCCGTAGGTTCTTCATCCCCGAGCATCCCTCGTCGTTTGCCGGCTAAATATTAGTGAGCTAACAGATTAGGGGTGACCAGGAAGCTCACCGAGCGGCTGGCCGCAGTCGGCGCCGTACCCACCCGGCCGCGAAGGAGACCTGATGACCACACCGCCCGGCGGCGGGGCCCCCGCCGCCATCAGCACCACCGGGCTGCGCAAGACGTACCGGTCCCGCGGCGGGCCGGTCGAGGCGGTCCGCGGCATCGACCTGACCATCCACAACGGCGAGTTCTTCGGCCTGCTCGGCCCCAACGGCGCGGGCAAGTCCACCACCATCGGCATGCTCACCACGATCGTCGTACCGTCCGGCGGCAGCGCCCAGGTCGTCGGCATCGACGTGCGCCGGCATCCGGTCGCGGTGAAGCGCCGGATCGGCATGGTCAGCCAGAACAACTCGCTGGACCGCCGGCTGAACGTCGCGGAGAACATCGAGTTCCGCGGCCGGTACTTCGGGATGAGCGCCCGGCAGGCCCGGCAGCGCGCGGACGAGCTGCTCGAGATGTTCGCCCTGGACGAGAAGCGCAAGGCGCTCGCGCACGAGCTCTCCGGCGGGCAGGCGAAACGGGTGATGATCTGCCGTGCCCTGGTGCACCGGCCCGAGGTGCTGTTCCTGGACGAACCGACCTCCGGCATCGACCCGCAGACCCGGGTGAACCTGTGGGCCACGCTGCGCTCCCTGCACGAACTCGGTCAGACGATCCTGCTCACCACGCACTACATGGAGGAGGCCGAGGAGCTGTGCGAGCGGGTCGCGATCGTCGACCACGGCGAGATCCTCGCCTGCGACACCGTCGAGGCGCTCAAGTCCGAGCAGGGCGCCGACACGGTGCTGACGGTCCGGTACGACGGCACCGCGCCGCCGCTGAACGGGCTCGCCGAGCGGCACGGGGTCAGCAGGGTCGAGGTCGACGGCGAACAGATCCGGATCTTCGCCAGGTCGCCGGACGGGGTACTGGGTGACCTCGTCAACGCCGGCAGCGCCGCCGGTCGCACCGTACGGGACGTGGCCACGCTGCGCCCCAGCCTGGAGAGCGTCTACCTGAACCTGACCGGACGGGAGTACCGGGAATGACCGCCACGATCCTGCCCAGTTCCGCGCCGCCGCTGGCCAGCGACCTGCGCAGCTCGGTACTGCGCACGTTCCTCGCGATGATGTCCCGCGAGGTACGGGTGCTGCGCCGTCAGCTCATCACGTTCATGGCCCGTACGGTCCTGCAGCCGCTGCTGACCGTCGTGGTGTTCTTCTACATCCTGCCGAGCGTGGGCGCGGGACCGTTCGGTGGCGCAGGCTCCACGGAGTTCTCCACGATCCTGGTACCGGGCATGGTGGCGATGTCCACGATGATGACCGGGATGATGTCGGTGATCTTCCCGCTGATGATGGAGCTCGGCTGGACGAAGGAGATCGCCGACCGACTGCTGGCGCCGCTGCCCACCTGGGGCCTTGCGCTGCAGAAGATCGCCGCGGGCGGCTTGCAGGCGCTGATCGCCGGGGTGGTGGTCTTCCCGATCATCCTGCTCGTGCACGCGCCCGGCCACGCGCCGCACATCGAGGTCAGCAGCTGGCCGCTGCTGATCGCGGTACTGGTGCTGGCCTCCATCGCGGCGCCGGCCCTGGGGCTGTTCCTCGGCACCCTGGTGGACCCGCAGAAGATGAACCAGATCTTCGGCTTCGTGATGATGCCGGCCGCGATGCTCGGCTGTGTGTACTTCCCGTGGCGCTCGCTGGCCGCGATCCCGTGGCTGCAGTACCTGGTGCTGATCAACCCCTTCGTGTACGCGAGCGAGGGGCTGCGGGCCGCGCTGACGCCCGGCATGCCGCACATGCACACCGCGGTCTTCCTGCCGGTACTGATCGGGATGTGCGTGCTGCTGTGCGCCCTGGCCGCCCGGACGTTCACCCGCCGGGTACTGGACTGACCGCCGGGTGCTGCGGGGTGCGCAGACGGCGGTGGCCGTAACCCTCGCGGGTCACGGCCACCGACAGTGCGTGCGTACTGGTTACAGGTACGTACTCGTTACGGCAGGGACAGACCGTAGTCGCTGAACTCGATCTGCGCCGGGTAGAAGTACGTGGTGGTGGTGTCGCCACCGGTCAGGGTGCCCAGAGCGGTGGAGCCGTCGTAGCCCGGGCCGCCACTGTCGCCGTGGTCCGAGTGAACGTCGGTCTCGAACAGGTGCGTGAGGACGCCCACGTCGAAGTTCACCGTCTGGTCGACAGCGGAGATCGTGCCGTCGGTGACGCCGGTGGTCGAGCCACTCTTCGTCACGCTCTCACCAACGGTGGGAGCTCCGACGCTGCTGATCGTCTGGCCGGTGTTGACCGAGCTCGGGCCGTCACCGGACGGGTTGGTGATCAGGCCCTCGTCGGCCGGCGCGCCGTTGCTCTCGGCGACCGTGCCGCCCATCGGCGACCACGTGCCACCGAGCTCGGTGCAGTGACCGGCGGTCAGCACCATCAGCTCGCCGCCGCGCACCACGTTGAAGCCGTCCGAGCAACGACCCTGGTCGTTCTGGATGGCGTCGCCGCCCTGCACGAAGGTCTCGTAGTGCGTGCTCGTGTGACGGATCCGGACCTGGTCACCGAACTTCTTGGCAGCCGCGGTGAGCTGCGCCGCGCCGGCCTTCGGGGTGGACGAGGAGATCGACAGGACGACCTCGTTGGCCCGGGTGTCGATGCCCCACGCGGTGTCCGCGATGCCGGCCAGCTTGTCCAGGCTCTCCTTGGTGGCGGTGAGCTGGGCGAAGCTGTGCTTGACGGTCCGGTAGCGCAGGCCCGCGGCGTGCACGGTCTGGGCGTCAGCGGCGTTGGTCACGTTGATGACCGCGTGCCCGTTGGCGTCCAGGAACGTGCCACCGGTGTCGGCGCCGACCTGGTGGTTCACGATGCTCGCCTGGTGCACCGCGGCGTGCTGCACCGCGGTGGACATCGGCGCGGCGGCCTGTGCGGGCGCACCGGCGAAGCCTGCCGCGACAAGGGCGCCAGTGGCGGCCACAGCCAGTCCGGCAGCCCTGGTACGAGCTCTCCCTGAGGTCATGGGTTGCTCCTTCACGAAAGCCGCGAGTCCGAGCGACTCGTCGGATAAGGCACCCATACGTTACAAACAACCATTACCGCCAAGTAACCCCAAATTGGAAAATTTTTGGGTCTTCCCCACATTGACTGTCAAATAACGCTTATCGTGACCTATGCATCGCCGAGGGTAACCGTCCGCAGTCGCTGAATAGTGACGACCGTCGATACACAGAGTCCGCTGACCTGGCATTTGCCATTGAAGTGCTGATCAGCGCATCGCGCAGACCGTGGCATCGGCGCCGGCGCGCCAGACGGTGCCGACGTCGCTGAACCCTGCGTCACGCAGCGCCGCCAGGTGCCAGCTGGCCGGCGGCGTGTGGTCGCCGTGATGCCGGTCGATGAAGGCCGCCCTGCGCTCCTCGTACAGCCCGCCGAGACCCGGATCGACCGCCACGCGCTCCCACCACGCCTCCCAGGACAGCGCCGCGCCCGCCGCGTGACGGGCCTCCCGGCGCCGGGTCGCCTGGTCCATCAGCCGGTCGCTCAGCCGCGCGAGCCCGTCGTCGGGCATGTGGTCCGCGTTGGCGAGCACACCGCCGTCCACGAGGACGGACCGGATCTCGGCGTACAGCTCGCGCAGCCGGTCCGGCAGCAGCCAGTGCAACGCCGTGGCGGTCAGTACCGCGTCGAACGACCGGTGCGGCAGCGCCTCCAGCCACCGCGGGTCGGCCAGGCTCGTCGCCACGACCTCGACCCGGTCGGCGTGCGTGGCCCGGGCGATCTCCAGCAGCACCGGGTCGAGGTCGAGCAGGGTGACCGCCGCGTCGGGCCGACGCCGCAGCACCCGCAGCGAGATCGACCCGGGTCCACCCGCGAGATCGAGCACCCGGACCGGCCGGTCGGCCGGTGCCACCGCGTCGACCAGGTCGGCGAGCACGGTGAAACGCTCCTCCCGGTCAGGCAGGTAGGCCTCCTGCTGCCGGTCCCAGCTCTCCTGCCACGCCGCGGCGTCCAACGTTGTCATCATGACCTCTCCCTCGCTCGTGATGTAAGGATCAAACTTGCCATCTGATACTTACCACGACCGGGAGTGTCTACGGTAGGGGGGTGAACTTCGACGCGTACGCGCACACCGCGGTCGACCTGGCAAACGCCCCGCTGGAGGGCGCGGCGGATCCGCGGGCACTGTTCAGTGACAGCAGCTACTCCGCAGAGCACGCCAACGAGCGGGACATCGCCGCGATGCGACGCGCCGGCAAGCGGCTACGGCACGTCTTCGAGCTGGGCGCGTCCGGCCAGGACGCCGAGGTGGTGGAGGAGCTGAACTCGCTGCTCGTCGCCTACCCCGTACAGCCACGGATCTCCGGGCACGACGCCAGCGACTGGCACATGCACGCGACCAGCCGGGGCGCCGCGGTCAGTGCGGAGTACATCGCGGCGGCGGTGTGGGGGCTGTCGGTCTGGCTGTGCGAGCACGGCAGTGACCGGTTCGGCGTCTGCGCCGACGAGCACTGCCGCAACGTCTACCTGGACACCTCGTCCAACAACTGCCGCCGGTTCTGCTCCGACCGGTGCGCGACCCGCTCGCACGTCGCCGCGCACCGCGCCCGCAAGCGGGCCGCCGCGCTCACCTGACCGGCACCGCTCCAGGCCAGGGCCGTGTCAGGCCAGGACCGGGCACGGCCAGGCCCGCTTCAGACCAGGGTCGATTCAGACCAGGGTCGATTCAGGCGAGATCCGCTCAGGCCGGGCCCGGGACCGGGCACGGCCGGCGCGGGCCTGCCGTCGGCGCGGATCAGCTGGACTCGGCCGCGCGCTCCGCGGTCAGCTCGTCGATCAGGCCGTACAGTTCCTCGGCCGTCACGGCCTGGCGCTCGGCCGTGGAGAGCTGCGCGCGGCCCTCCCGGGTGTACACCGGCGGGTAGAGCGACAGGAGCCGGTCCAGCGGCACCGCCGGAACGTCCGCCTCCCAGCCGGGCCACCGCAGATCGTGGTAGAAGTCCGAGACGACGCCGCCGACCATCAGCGACAGCCAGTCCCGGTAGGCCCACTCGAGCGGTTCCCAGCGCAGCGAGTCCGGCCCCAGGTAGCAGATCTCGCCCGGCTGTCCGGGAAGCCGCACCCCGGTGGAGTCCGGCTCGGGGTCGCGACCGCGGATGACGTACCGGCCGCCGAGCACGTCGGCGCCGACGAGCAGATAGTCGGCCTGATCGGCGTTGACGGCGGCGAGATCGGGCAGGCGCCGCTTCGGCGAGCCTCCGCCGAACACCCGCAGCCAACCGTGATCGACCAGCATGCCGCCGGTGTGCATGGCCACCGCGCCGAGCCAGCTGTCCACAGTGGCCCCGATGCCGCGGACGCACCGCTCACCGGCATCCGGGTCCACGGGGAGCACCTCGACGGAGACCGCGCTGTCGGACAGCGCGGCCGAGACCTCCGGCCACGCTGGACTGCCGTGCATCACCAGGGCCGCGGGTGGCCTGGCTCTTCCGGTGACGGGCATCTACACGTCCACTGTGGAGGCGATAGTGAGGTGCTCGCGAGCATAGGCGAGAGTTTCCGCGAGCGCAGCCTCTCTCGCCGCGCGGTTCATCTTGCGTGTCGCGACCTCGACGCCCACCGACTGCACGTGACCGTCCGCGGCGAGCTTGCGCAGCACCTCGGCGCACGGCTGGTCACCGTGCCCGGGCACCAGATGCTCGTCGCGGCCGGCGGTGCGGCCGTCGCCCAGGTGCAGGTGGGTGAGGCCGGATCCCATCCGGTCGGCCATCGCGAGCGGATCGCTGCCGGACGCCGCGCAGTGCGAGATGTCGAGCGTGTAGTGCGGGAAGCCGCTGACGGTCGGGTCCCAGTCGGGCGCGTACGGCACGAACCGGCGGCCCGCCATCTTCACCCAGTACATGTTCTCCACCGCGAACTTCACGGCGTGGTGGTCCTCGGCGATGCGGGCCAGCCCGTCGCTGAACGCGCGGGCGTACTCCTTCTGCCAGAAGAACGGCGGGTGCAGGATCACGGTCCCCGCGTTGAGGTCCTGCGCCATGACCGCGGCCCGGCGCAGTCTCTCCCAGGGGTCGGGGCTCCACACCCGCTGGGTCATCAGCAGGCACGGTGCGTGCACGGCACCGATCGGGACGCTGTAGTGCTCGGCGAGCTCGCGGAGCGCCCGGGCGTCCTGGCTGACCGCATCGGTCCAGACCATCACCTCGACGCCGTCGTAGCCGAGCTTGACCGCCAGTTCGAAGGCGACCGCTGTCGGCTCCGGGTAGACCGCCGAGGTGGACAGCAGAACCGGTACGGGGTGCCGACTTTCCCTGGAGTCGGAAGTCACTCGTACAGCGTAGTCGGCATCAAGCACACCGGCACCATCACCTCTTGTGTCGATATCACTTCCAAGAGTGATAGAAGCAGCATGTGCCGCATGCCGGACAGGCGCGCGGTGGCCCCGCCCACCGCGCGACACGCCGAAACCCGCCGGTACGGGCCGCGGCCCGATCCGACCGCCCGGTGCGTACTCTTGGTGACGTGGCAGGTAGGCGTCCGCAGGTGCAGGTGACAGTCGACGACCCGGATGAGCCGCGTAGCCGCGAGGTCGCGCTGGACTTCCCGCGTGAGTGGCTGGAATTCACCGACCCAGGCGATGAGGAGCACGTCATACGTGCCGATCTGACCTGGTTGCTGTCCCGATGGAACTGCATCTTCGGTGCCGGCTGCCACGGGATCGTGGCCGGCGGCGGCGAGAACGGCTGCTGCTCCCACGGCGCGTTCTTCACCGACCGCGACGACGAGAAGCGGGTCCGCGCCGCCGTCCGCACGCTCACGCCGAAGACCTGGCAGCACTACCGGACCGGCTTCAAGAACTGGACCGAGGTCGACGAGCTCGACGGCGAGCCCGACGCCCGCAAGACGGCCGTGGTCGACGGCGCGTGCATCTTCCACAACCGGCTCGGCTTCGAGGGCGGGTACGGCTGCGCCCTGCACGCCCAGGCGCTGCGCGACGGAGCCCACCCGCTGGAGTACAAGCCGGACGTGTGCTGGCAGCTGCCGATCCGCCGCCTCCAGGACTGGGAGGACCGGCCGGACGGCACCCGCGTACTGGTCGACACGCTCGGCGAGTACGACCGGCGGGGCTGGGGCGAGGGCGGCCACGACCTGCACTGGTGGTGCACCTCCTCGCCGGAGGCGCACAACGGCGGCGAGGCCGTCTACCAGTCCTACGGTCCGGAGCTGACCGAACTGATCGGCAAGGACGCGTACGACCGGCTCGCCGAGCTGTGCGCGCAGCGGGACCGGCGGGGCCTCATCGCCCAGCACCCCGCCACCGAAGCGGCCAAGCCCCGCCGTCGCCGCACCTGACCGCGCCCCGTCCTGGGCAGCTCAGGTATCGAACTTGTAGCCGAGACCCCGGACCGTCACGATGAAGCGCGGGGTGGACGGTTCCGGTTCGATCTTCGAACGCAGCCGCTTGACGTGCACGTCCAGGGTCTTCGTGTCGCCGACGTAGTCGGCGCCCCAGATCCGGTCGATCAGCTGGCCGCGGGTCAGTACCCGGCCGGCGTTGCGCAGGAACATCTCCAGCAGCTCGAACTCCTTGAGCGGCAACGAGACCCCGTCCCCGCCCACCGTGACCACGTGCCGGTCCACGTCCATCCGTACCGGACCGGCCTCCAGGGTCGGCGCCACGATCTCGCCCGGCTCGGCCTGCCGGCGCAGTACCGCCCGGATCCGGGCCACCAGCTCGCGCGGCGAGTACGGCTTGGTCACGTAGTCGTCGGCGCCGATCTCCAGGCCGACGACCTTGTCGATCTCGGCGTCGCGCGCGGTCACCATGATGATCGGCACGTGCGAGCGCTGCCGGATCTGACGGCACACCTCGCTGCCGGACATCTCCGGCAGCATCAGGTCCAGCAGCACGATGTCCGCGCCGGTCCGGTCGAACTCGGCCAACGCCTCGGTACCGGTCGCCGCGAGGGAGACCTCGAAGCCCTCCTTGCGCAGCATGTACGACAGTGCGTCGGAGAACGACTCCTCGTCCTCCACCACCAGCACCCGGGTCACTGTTCCTCCTGATCGACGCCTGATCTCCGTGCCTGATCCGCCGGCGAGCCCGTCGACGATCACCGGGTCGCCGTCCCGCGGTGCGCCGTGCCGAGCCGCACCTCGGCCTCCCCGATGTCCTCCGCGATCTCGCCCGGGTTGTGCTCCACCGCGGTCGCGTTCGGCGGATGCGCCGGAAGCCGCAGCGTGAACACGGATCCGTTGCCGACGCTACTGGTCACCTCGACCCGGCCCCCGTGGTTCGTGGCGATGTGCTTGACGATCGCCAGTCCGAGCCCGGTGCCGCCGGTGGCCCGGGACCGCGCCTTGTCCGCCCGGTAGAAGCGTTCGAAGATCCGGTCCAGATCGGACGGTTCGATGCCGATGCCCTGGTCGGTCACGGACACCAGCACGGCGTCGTCCTCGCGGTGCGCCCCGATGCCCACCGTGGTGCCGTCCGGCGAGTACGCCACGGCGTTCTCCACCAGGTTGGTCAGCGCCGTGACGAGCTGGGTCTCGTTCCCGTACACGGTGATGCCGCAGCGACCCGACGTCTCGACCGCGATGTCCTTGGCCTGGGCCGCGGTCCGGGTCCGGTCCAGTACCTCGGACACGATCCGGTCGGCGGCGACCGGGTTCAGCTCGGGCAGCGGCTCGGCGCCCTGCAGCCGGGACAGTTCGAGCAGCTCGGTGACCAGCCGACCGAGTCGGCTCGACTCGTGCGCGATCCGTACCGCGAAGCGGCGGGCCGCGGTCGGGTCGTCCAACGCGTCCAGCAGCGCCTCGCCCAGCAGTTGGAGGGCGCCGACCGGGGTCTTCAGCTCGTGGCTGACGTTGGCGACGAAGTCGCGGCGCACCTGGGCGACCCGGTGCGCCTCGGTCACGTCCTCCGCCTCCATCGCCACGTGGCCGTCGGCCAGCCCGACCAGCCGGACGCGTACCCCGAACCAGTCGGGTCCGCCGTCGGGTCCGTTGCCGCCGTGCCCACCGGTACCGAGGTGATGGGGCAGGTCGCGACGGTTCAGCCCCAGGTCGACGTCGCGCTGCTGGCCGGCCCCGGTGATCCGGCCGCCGAGCGTGCGGAGCACCGAGTGCGCGACCAGGGTGCCCCGGTCGTTGCGGACCAGGCCGAGCCGCTGCGCCATCGGGTTGGCCAGTACCACCCGGCCGGTACGGTCGAGGACCAGGACGCCGACGCGCAGGGC
>JBAUUM010000255.1:0-10619 GCA_049582705.1 Actinocatenispora sp. | reverse complement strand
CCCACCCGCCACGCGGTACGGGCCGACAGCGAGACCAGGTAGGCGCCGACGGCGCCCACCGGCACCGCGATCCCGTAGCCGGCGACCAGCCCGGCCACCAGGGCGGCCGTCATCGCCGGCGGCGGGTCGACCCCCCGACCGGAGTCGCCTGCTGCTGACGCCGCGGCAGGGTCGCGGCGGACACCGACAGCGGTACGGGCCTGGTCACGGTCATGCACGGAGGATCGCAGGGCCGTCACCCACCGGACAACCGGTTAACGCGGGGGTCGGACCAGGCGAGCGCGATGCCGTACGCCGGCCGCGGGGAGCCGGAGGCACCGCGACGGGCCCGGTGTGTCCTGGATCATCACCCTCAACGTTGAGCTGAACCCCGGTTGAGGTCGGAAGATCGTCGGGTGACCACAACGGGGGATACGAGACGCGACAGTGCGCTGTGGGCGGCCGACCGGTGGGGGCCGACGGTCGGGATCGTCCTGCTCGTCACGCTCGGCGCCTTCGAGGACCTCGGTGTCAACACGGCGATGCCACGGATGGTCGCCGACCTGCACGGCGGCGCGCTGTACGCGTGGCCGTTCACGGCGTTCCTCGCCGCGAGCGTCGCGGCGTGCGTACTGTCCGGACGGATCTGCGACCGGAAGGGTCCGGTGCCGACCATGCTCGCCGGCCCCGTCGTGTTCATCGTCGGGCTGGTGGTGTCGGGCTCCGCGCAGTCCATGGTGATGCTGCTGCTCGGCCGCACGTTGCAGGGCCTCGGCACCGGCGCGCAGATCGTCGCGATCACGGTACTGATCGGCGCGGTGTACCCGGAGCGGGACCGCCCCGCGGCGTACAGCGCGCTGTCCACGGCCTGGGTGATGCCCGCGCTGATCGGGCCCACCATCGCCGGGCTGGTCACCGAGCACCTGAGCTGGCGGTGGGTCTTTCTCGGCCTGGTGCCCCTGGAGATCATCGGGCTGGCCGTCCTGGTACCGGTACTGCGCCGGCTCCCCGCTCATCCGGTGACCGGGCACGACGTACCGACCCGGCGGTGGTTGCCGCTCGCCGCGCTGGCCGCCGCCGTCGGCATCTCCGCGCTGAACTGGGCGGCGCAACACCCGTCCGTCGCCGCGCTGCTGCCCGGGCTGGTCGGCGTCGCGCTGCTGGTGCCCGCGGTACGTACCCTGCTGCCCACCGGAACGTTGCTGGCCCGGCGCGGCCTGCCGACCAGCGTGCTGGCCCGTGGCCTGCTGTCCGGCTCGTACTTCGGGGTGCTCGTCTACGTGCCGCTGACCCTCACGACGGTGCACCACTACAGTCCCGCCCTGGCCGGTGTCCCGCTGACCGTCGGGGCCCTCGGCTGGTCCGGGGCCGCCGCGTGGCAGGCCCGGCGGCGCGAGATTCCCCGCTCCACCCTGCTGCGGGCCGGGTTCGTCGTCGCGGCGGTGGGACTGGCCAGCATGACCGTCGTCGCGCCCGACCGGGGTCCGGCCTGGTTCGCGATGGTGGCGCTGGGCGTCGCCGGTGTCGGCATGGGCCTCGCCTTCCCCAGCAGCAGCGTGCTGACGCTGAACGGCTCCACGCCCGCCGACCGCGGCTTCAACTCGTCCGCCCTGCAGATCTCCGAGCAACTCGGCCAGATCCTCACGATCGGCATCGGCGGCGTGCTGGTCACCATGCTGGCCTCCAGCGCGCATCCGACGGCCGCGGTCGTACCGCTGGACCTGCTGATGGCCGGCCTGGCCGTACTCGGTGCGGTGGTCACCGGCCGGCGCGCCGACCCACTCCCGGTCACCCCGGCGGTACCCGCCCCCGCCGCCGACCGCGAGTAGTCAGCGGGACCCCTGCTCCTGAGGGCATTTTCCCGGTTTCTACAGAAAGCCCGTTTCGGCAAAACGTAGAAAGCGGGCAAATGCATAAACTGCCACGGCCGTAGTGGGCTTTTCCCGTTATGTACCGCCGCTGACCGGGTACGGAAGTTACAAAACGGGAAAATGCCCACCGGATGCGACTGGTGTGGCGCCACTCGCCACCCGATGGCGGGCAGGCCGTGGGCCGGGATCCCGGCACGCTCCCCGGAACTCCCGGCCCACCGGCGGGGCCGGCACTACTTCCGGTTCGCGGCCGACCGCTCGCGCAGGCTCTCCTCCGCCGCGCGCATCTCCGGCGTCATCACGTCGCCGAAGTCGTCGGCCTCGAACACCTGACGAACCTCGAACTCGCAGACCGGGCCGTCCTCCGCCACCGGGATCCGGCGGGCCCACTCGATGGCCTCCTCGCGGGACCGCACCTGGATCAGCCAGAAGCCCGCGACCAGCTCCTTCGTCTCGGCGAACGGGCCGTCGAGCACCGTGGACCCGCCCTTGTCGAACCGGACCCGGGCACCGTTCGAACTCGGGTGCAGGCCCTCGCCCGCGAGCATGACGCCCGCCTTGACCAGTTCCTCGTTGTACCGGCCCATCGCGGTCAGATCGGCCTCCGTCGGCAGGACGCCGGACTCGGTCTGCTCGTTGGCCTTGACCAGAATCATGAATCGCATCGTGTTTCTCCCTTTTCGTCGGGCCGAGCCGTCCGGGCTGTCTGACCGGCTCACCTCAGCCTCTATCCACGCGTCGAACGGGGAGCGGCGGATTCGACACGACCGCCGAACTTTTTTTCGACGCCCCCGCCGGACGCGTACCGGTCCCCGGCGGGTCGGGGTGTTCCGGGCGTACCGGCAGCGGCGGGAGCGTTCCGGACGAAGCCGGCATCGGGGCAGCCGGTCCGCCGATACGCTCACCAGTACGCCGATCCGAGGAGGCAGCCATGCCGGACGTCCGTTCCAGTACGGTCGGCGACGTGGTGCGGCGCAGCCGGGCGCGGCACCCGCACCGGGTCGCGGTCCGGTTCGCGGACCGCTCCTGGACCTACGCCGAACTCGACGACGCGGCGTCCGCGGCGGCGGTCGAGCTGCTGGCGCTCGGCCTGCGGCACGGCGACCGGGTGGCGGCGTACGGGCGGAACTCCGACGCGTACCTGATCGCCTTCCTCGGCTGCGCCCGCGCCGGGCTGGTGCACGTGCCGGTCAACTACAGCCTGACCGGTACGGAGCTTGCCTACCTGCTGGCGCAGTCGGGCAGTACCGCGCTGCTGTTCGACCCCGCCCTCGAACCGGCGGTCGACGCCGCGGCCCGGGCCGACACCAGCGGCAACGGCGAAGACGGCGGCGGCAAGGATGGCGAGGACGCCGCCACCGGTCGGCTGGGCCGGCTGTGCCGGTTGGCGCTCCGCGACGCCCCCGGTTCGCTGCTGGAACGGGTCACCGGCGCGGACGTGACCGCGCCCGACGTCGAGGTCGCCGACGAGGATCTGGCGCAGCTGCTCTACACCTCCGGGACCACGTCCCGACCCAAGGGCGCGATGATGACCCACCGCGCGCTGGTGCACGAGTACCTGTCCTGCATCCAGGCCCTGGACCTGACCGCGGCGGACGAGCCGCTGCACGTGATGCCGCTGTACCACTCCGCTCAGATGCACGTGTTCCTGCTGCCGTACCTGGCCGTCGGCGCCACCAACCATCTGGTCGAGGCGCCCGAGGCCGGCGACATCCTGCGCCGGATCGAGGCCGACCGGCACGGCGCGTTCTTCGCGGCGCCGACCCTGTGGGTGGCGATCGCGAACCACGCCGACCTGGCCACCCGCGAGCTGGGCTCGCTGCGCAAGGCGTTCTACGGCGCGTCCATCATGCCCGGCCCGGTCCTGGAGCGGCTCCGTACCGCACTGCCGGACCTCGGCTTCTACAACTCGTTCGGGCAGTCCGAGATCGGGCCGCTGGCCACGGTGCTGCGGCCCGAGCAGCACGCCGACCGGCCGGCGTCCGCGGGCCGGTCCGTACTGTTCGTCGAGTTCCGGGTGGTGGACGCGGAGGGCGTCGACGTCGCGCCCGGCGAACTCGGCGAGATCGTCTACCGGTCGCCGCAGCTCACCACCGGTTACTGGGACAAGCCGGAAGAGACCGCGGAGGCGTTCCGGGACGGCTGGTTCCACTCCGGTGACCTGGTCCGCGTCGACGACGAGGGGTACATCTTCGTGATCGACCGGATCAAGGACGTCATCAACACCGGTGGTGTCCTGGTCGCGTCGCGGGAGGTGGAGGACGCGCTGTACACCCATCCCGCGGTCGCGGAGGTCGCGGTGATCGGCACCCCCGACCCGAAGTGGATCGAGGTGATCACCGCCGTCGTCGTGCTGAAGGAGCCGGCCGAGCCGACGGAGCTGATCGACCACGTGCGCGGTCGGATCGCCGGGTTCAAGGTGCCGAAACGGGTGCACGTCGTGGACGAGCTGCCCCGCAACGCCTCCGGCAAGCTGCTGAAGCGCCTGCTGCGGCAGGACCTCGCGCCGGACCAGCCGTAGTCCCGCCCGCTGCGGCAGGACTTCGCGGCGGATCACCCGTAGCCCTGCCCGCGGTCGCAGGACCTCGCGGCGGATCAGGCGTAGTACGCGACCCCGTCGGTGACGGCCATGGTCAGCTCGCCGCGCTCGACCAGTACGTCGAGGTGTGCGGCGGTCTCCCCGACCGCGAGCATCTGGTTGAACAGGTCGAGGTCGTCGAACCCGCGGCGCCGGCGGGTCCAGGTGATCCGCCGGGCCGCGTCGTACGCGGTCGCCGCGCCCGCCCGCACCGCGTCCCCGGTCTCGCCGAGCCGGTCCTCGTGGTGCGCGAGCAGTTCGTCGACCCGCGCGTGCAGTCTGCCGCCGACCGGGCCGTGCGCGGGCAGCAACCGCAGGTCCGGGTACTTCGCCATCAGCCGCAGCGAGTCAAGGTAGTCGCCCAGCGGGCGCCGGCCGCGTACCGGCTCGAACCCGATCGACGGGGTGATGTGCGGCAGCACGTGGTCACCGGCGAACAGCAGCGACGCCGCCTCGTCGACGAACACGACGTGGCCCTGGGTGTGCCCCGGGGTGGGCACGGCGCGCAGGGTCCGCCCGCCGACCGGTACGTCCTGGGTGCCGGCGAGCCACTCGTCCGGCGGCTCGAAGTTCTCCCGATCCCGGCGGGACGGCCGGAACGCGGCGCGCAGCGGCTCCGCCAGCGGCTCGGCGCCCCACGCCCGCAGGTCGGGGAACGCGGAGGTGAGGTTGCCGCTGGTGATCAGGTCCAGGTTCGGCTTCTCGCCGGCGCCCAGCGCGATCCGGCTGCCGAACGTGCGGCGCAGCGACACGGCGAGCGTGTAGTGGTCCCGGTGGATGTGCGTGACCAGGAACCGGCGTACGTCCTCGAAGCCGAAACCGAGCGTGCCCAGCGCCGACTCCAACGCGGACCGGGCCTCGTCGAGCGCCCACCCCGAGTCGACGAGTACCAGGCCGTCGCCCGAGTCGACCGCGTAGACGTTGACGGCGCGCAGGTTGTCGTTGGGCAGCGGCAGCGGGATGCGGTGCACGCCGGGGGCGACCTCGTACACGCCCGGCTCGGTCCACGCACCCGAACCCGACCCGGTACCCGTCTCAGCCACGTCGCCCCCCGCTCACGCCGGTTGTCGACGAGCACCGTAACCCGCGCGGCGGCGACCCCGGACCGAGCGGTCCGGCGGCCTGCCCGGCCGGCGACGGCGACGGCGACGGCGACGGCGACGGCGACGGCGACGGCATGCTGATCCACGACTACTGCACCGACCACCACGGCGTACGGGCGTTCGCCTGGTCGGAAGACGAGCAGATGCACACGAAGTACAACGGCAACGGTGAGGCCGGGGCCGCTTCCACTGTCACACCGAGAGCCACGTCAGCTACGACGGCTGAGTACGACCCCCTCGGCGGCGGGGCCGGCTCCGGCCTGGAGCGGGTCCCGCCGCTGGGCGTGCCGGCCCGCGCGGCCGACCTCACCGGTCCGCACGTACAGCGCGCTCAGCGCGCAGATGATCACCAGTACGCCGAGCGTCAGGAACGCGAACGGCACCGGCCGCCGGTGGAACAGGAACGACGAGTACGTGAAGAAGCTGATCACCTGCATGAGCACCGCGACCCAGGCGTACCGGGGGACGACGAACGCGAGCACCAGGAACAGGATCTCGGCGGGATAGAAGTACCGCTCGTGCATGTGCGGCAGCAGGAACGGCACGACCACCAGCACGAGCGCGCTGAGGACCAGCAGTTCCTCCTGGCCGAACTTGCGCTGCACGAGCCCCACGACCAGTACGAACAGCACGGCGGCGGCCGTCATCCACACACCGGCCCGGTTGAAGTACAGGTACGTCCAGCGCGGGAACCACTGGTAGATCGACGGCGCCCGCAGCGTCAGGGAATGGTGGAACATCGTGCCCTGGGTCAGGTAGACGTCCAGCAGACTGCGCACCGGCCGGCCGAACAGTACCGGCGGGAACGTCAGGACCACGAACGCCAGCACCCCGCGCCACACCCGCCGCCAGCCGATCCGGGTGACCGCGAGGAACAGCAGCACCGGCAGGAAGAACACAGCCTGCAGCTTGATGGCGATCGCCACGCCGAAGTACGTCCAGGCCCGGCCGCCCCGACCGGTGAGCGCCGCGTGCAGGCTCAGCACCAGGAACGCCGTGTACGTGGCGTCGATCTGGGCCCAGAACGCGCTGTTCAGGAAGACGGTGGGCAGGAACAGCGTCGCGATCGCGGCCAGCGCGGGGGCGTACCGGGCCGGGCGGAAGACGCCGACCAGCCGGTACACGGAGCCGGCGAGCAGGAAGTCGAACAGGATCATCGAGCCCTTGATCGCGACGATCGCCGGCAGCGGCAGGATCGTGGCGACGTACAGCACGTAGAGGTACGGCGGGCTGTAGTTCGAGATGGGGTGGCCGAAGCTCGCGATGCCGAGCTGGTCGATCCGCCCGTACCAGCGACGGAAGATGAGAAAGTCCGTGCTCTGGAACGGCAGGAGGTCGACCCGCAGCGCGACCGCCACCACGACGAGGACGCCGAGCGCCGCGAGGATCAGCCGCCGGTGGTTCCGCGGGTCGGACGGTTCGGCGAGGACCGTGCCCGCCCGCCGGTACCAGCCCGGTAACTCGCGCCCCCTCACATCGACGGACACTAACATCGACGTTTTCGCAGCTCACGAGTTTGCGGGTATTGCTGCGCGGGGCCGGTGGACCCGTCCCGCCCGGCCCGCACACCGCCGCGCGCCCCGTCATTCTGTGCAGCGACTCGCCGATTGGATCGGTGTGTCGCTGCACAGGATGTGGGGACACCCCGTTCTGTGCAGCGACTCGCCGCGTGAGTCGGCGTGTCGCTGCACAGAACAGGAGGTACGGCGGGGTCCCGCGAAGGGTTCAGCGGCGCGCGCGGAGCTCCGCGGCGACGAGTTCGGCGATCTGCACCGAGTTGAGTGCGGCGCCCTTGCGGAGGTTGTCGCCGACCAGGAACAGGTCGAGCGCCCGCGGGTCGTCCAGTGCCCGGCGTACCCGCCCGGCCCAGGTCGGATCGGTGCCGGCCGCGTCCGCCGGGGTCGGGAACTCGCCCTCGGCCGGATCGTCGACCAGTACGACGCCCGGGGCCTGCTTGATGATCTCGCTGGCGTCGTCGGCGGTCACCTCGGCGCCGAACACGGCGTGCACGGTGACCGAATGCCCGGTCACGACCGGGACCCGTACGCAGGTCGCGGAGACCTTCAGGTCGGGCAGGCCGAGGATCTTGCGGGACTCGTTGCGCAGCTCCAGCTCCTCCGACGACCAGCCGTGGTCGCGCAGCGTGCCCGCCCACGGCACGACGTTGAGCGCCAGCGGCGCCGGGAAGGGCCCCAGGTCGTCGCCGACCGCCTGGCGTACGTCGCCGGCCCGGGTGCCGATGGTGCGGTCCCCGGCGACCTTCGCCAACTGGTCGTGCAGGGTGTCGATGCCGAACTGGCCGGCGCCGGACGCCGCCTGGTACGTGGAGATGATCAGCTCGCGCAGCCCGTACTCGCGGTGCAGGGCGCCGATCGCGACGATCATCGCCAGCGTGGTGCAGTTCGGGTTGGCGACGACGCCCTTGGCCCGGTCCCGGGCCCGTTCCGGGTTGACCTCCGGTACCACCAGGGGCACGTCGGGGTCGAGCCGGAACGCGCCGGAGCTGTCCACCGCGACGGCGCCGCGCTCGACGGCCAGCGGCACCCACTGCGCGGCCACGTCGTCGGGCACGTTGAACATGGCGACGTCGACGCCGTCGAAGGCCTCGGGGGTCAGTTCCTGGACGACGATCTGGTCGCCGCGGACGGTCATCCGCTTGCCGGCGGACCGCGGCGACGCGAGCAGCCGGATCTCACCCCAGACGTTCTTACGACCGGACAGCAGCTCGCACAGTACGGTGCCGACTGCGCCGGTGGAGCCGACCACGGCGAGCGTGGGCAGGCCCGCGGGAGGCACGATCTGGGCCACCCGCGATCACCGACCCGTGCCCGCGTAGACCACAGCTTCCTCGTCGCCGCCCAGGTCGAAGGCCTCGTGCAGGGACCGCACGGCCTCGTCGAGGTCGGTGTCCCGGCAGACCACCGAGATCCGGATCTCCGAAGTGGAGATCAGCTCGATGTTGACGCCCGCGGTGGCCAGCGCCTCGAAGAAGCCGGCCGCGACGCCCGGGTTGGACCGCATGCCGGCGCCGACCAGGGAGACCTTGCCGATGTGGTCGTCGAACAGCAGGCCCTCGAACTGGATCTTCTCCTGGGCCTTCTGCAGCGCGGTCATCGCGGCGGGACCGTCGGTCTTGGGCAGCGTGAAGGAGATGTCGGTGCGTCCGGTGGCCTTCGTGGACACGTTCTGCACGATCATGTCGATGTTGATCTCGGCCTCGGTGACGACCTGGAAGATCTTCGCGGCGCGGCCCGGCTCGTCCGGCACCGCGAGGACGGTGATCTTGGCTTCGCTCCGGTCGTGCGCGACCCCGGTGATGAGTGCTTGCTCCACGGGAAGATCCTCCATCGAACCGGCCACGATGGTGCCGGTCCTGGTCGAATACGACGAACGTACGTGCAGGGGCATGGTGAACTGGCGGGCGTACTCGACGCTGCGCAGGTGCAGGATCTTCGCCCCGCAGGCCGCCAGTTCCAGCATCTCCTCGTAGGTGATGTGATCGACCCGCTTGGCGTTCGGCACGATCCGCGGGTCGGCCGAGTACACGCCGTCGACGTCGGTGAAGATCTCGCAGGCGTCGGCGTGCAGGGCGGCGGCCAGCGCGACGGCGGTGGTGTCCGAGCCACCCCGGCCCAGCGTGGTGATGTCCTTGGTGTCCTGCGCGATGCCCTGGAAGCCGGCCACGATCGCGATCGCGCCCTCGTCCACCGCACCCTGGATGCGGCCGGGCGTGACGTCGATGATCTTCGCCTTGCCGTGCGCCGAGGTGGTGAGCACGCCCGCCTGCGAGCCGGTGAACGACCGGGCCTCGTAGCCCAGGTTGTGGATGGCCATGGCGAGCAGCGCCATCGAGATGCGCTCACCGGAGGTGAGCAGCATGTCCATCTCCCGGCCCGGCGGCAGCGGGCTGACCTGGCGGGCCAGGTCGAGAAGTTCGTCGGTGGTGTCGCCCATCGCCGACACCACGACCACCACGTCGTCGCCCGCCTTGCGGGTCGCGACAATACGCTCCGCGACCCGCTTGATGCGCTCCGCGTCGGCGACGGAGGAGCCACCGTACTTCTGGACGACGAGTGTCACAGCACTGCCCCTTCGCGAGGGTGCCCGTGGGCCCTCTGGCTCTAGTCGGCAATCCGGCCTGGCCAGGGTACCGGCCGGGCAGCCACCGACCCCGACCGTCCCAGGATGCGACGAATGGCTCACACCGCGCACCGTCCATTCTGACCGGAAATTTCGCTCCGGTCCACGACTGGCGGACGTCCATCCGGATCGACCTTCCGGATGGACGGCTGACCACCCAGCGTGGCGGAGCCGGACACGGACCGTCCACCGCCGAGAATGTCCCGGTGCGTGGCGGGCGAAGAAGAGGATTCACGGCGGCACTGGCCGGACCGGTGCTCTGCGGGGCACTGCTGACCGGCTGCTCCGGCAGCGACCAGCAGCTGGCCGGCTCGGGTCACCCCACGCCCTCCGGCACGCCGCACCACGCGGTCGGCACCCCGGCCGAGCAGCTCGCCGGACTGGTGGCCGTCGCCGCCGACCGGCACTACACGGCGACCTACCGGTACGTGCCGAAGGGCCGCTCCGCGCGCACCATCACGGTGACGCTGGCGACCGACGGGACCTGGCGGGTGGACGTACCCGGCGGTGGCCTGGGCGGTGGTCGGGACATCTCGGTGGCCGCGACCCGCGCCGGGGTGTACCAGTGCGGCGCCGCCGACCCCGCGTCCTGCGAGCAGGTCGCCGGGCGCGGTCACAGCGTGCCGCCCCGGTACGACCCGCGGGTGGAACGGCTGTTCACCCGATGGCTCCCGACGCTCGGGGACCGCGCCGCGGCGCTGTCCGTGGCGGACGCGCCCGCGCCGCGCGGAGTACCCGGCCGGTGCTTCTCGGTGGAACCGACCGCCGCGTCGCTGTCCTCCCCGGTACCGTCCGGGGTGTACTGCCTGGCCGAAGACGGCACCGTTACCGGCGCCCGGCTCGGCCTGGGCACCGTCACGCTGACCGGCCGACCCGCATCGGCGCCGGGGTCGGTGTCGCTGGCCGGACCGGTCACCGCGGGCGCCGCGGTTCCCACCCGTTCGCCCG
>JBAUUM010000254.1:0-1952 GCA_049582705.1 Actinocatenispora sp. | reverse complement strand
GGGCCGGTCACGCCGTCCAGCAGCAGATCCACGAGCTGGTCCCGGAGCCGGTCCCGGGCGTCCGGCGTGCTGTCGCCGGTGAGGTGCGCGAGCCGACCGGGCACGGAGGACAGCGTGGTCAGCAGGGAGACCGCCGCCGCGTAGAACACGGCGACGTCACCCTCGGAGCGGAACACGCCACTCGCGCGGCCCCGCTCGTGGAGGGTCCGCAGCGGGGCGGGCACCTCGTCCAGGTCGATGGGCATCCGTACCGTTCCCTCGCCGAGCCCCTCGTGCAGGATCAGCGCGACGAGCCGGGGCCGTACGCCGACCGCGTCGAAGAACGCCCGCAGCGCCAGCCGCATCCCGGCATGCGGTTCGAGGGCCGCGGCACGGTCCAGCACGGGCGCCCACGCGGCGGCCAGCCCGGCGCCCTCCTCGGTGAGCACCGCCTGGTACAGGCCCTCCTTGCTGGCGAAATGCTCGTAGAGCATCCGCTCGTTCACGCCGGCCCGGGCCACGACGTCGCGCACCCGGGTGCCGCGCAGTCCGTGCCGGGAGAACTCCTCCGCGCCGGCCGTGAGCAGCCTGGTACGACTCTGTGAGGCCACAGTAAATGTTTACCATGCGTCATTCGTCCGTCATGCCCGGTCCCGGTGATGCGCGGCGGCGAGCCGTCCCGTCCACCGGACGCCCGCTGCGTACCGGGTCGGCACCAGGCACGATGGCCACGGTGAACACCTGCGAGTCCCGGGTACCGCGCTACCGCCTGCCCGATCCGTTGCGCCGCGCGGACGGCCGTACGGTCGACACGCCGGACGACTGGTGGCGGTGGCGCCGGCCCGAACTGACCGACCTGTTCGCCGGGCACGTGTACGGGCGCACCCCGGCCGAGCTGCCGCCGGTCGAGTACGAGGTTCTGGACGAGGACACCGCGGCACTGGGCGGTACGGCCATCCGCCGCCAGGTGCGCTGCCGGTTCGGTGACCGGGTCCACCTCGATCTGCTGCTCTACCTGCCCACCGGGGTACGCCCGGCGCCGGTGCTCTGCGGCCTCAACTTCTTCGGCAACCACACCGTGCACCCCGACCCGGCGATCGTGCCGCCGACCGGCTGGGTACCCGACCTCGGCGGTGCCACCGGGCATCGGGCGAGGGTCGAGTCCCGCGGCATGCAGTCCGGCCGGTGGCCGGTCGAGGCGCTGCTGCGCCGGGGCTACGGGGTGGCCACCGGGTACGCGGGCGACCTCTACCCGGACGACCCGCACGCCGACCTGACCGCGGCCGTCCCGACCCTGTACGGCGGCGCCCGTCCGCGCGGCGCCTCGGACTGGGGCGCGCTCGGGGCGTGGGCCTGGGGGTTGAGCCGCATGCTCGACCATCTGGCGGACGACCCCGCGCTCGACGCCCGCCGCGTCGCGGTGGTCGGGCACTCGCGGCTGGGCAAGGCCGCGCTGTGGGCCTCGGCGCAGGACGAACGCTTCGCGATGGCGGTCAGCAACAACTCCGGCTGCGGCGGCGCGGCGCTGGCCCGGCGCCGGTTCGGGGAGACCGTCGCCGCGATCACCGGACAGTTCCCGCACTGGTTCTGCCCCGCGTACGCCGGCTACGCCGACCGCGAGGATGCCCTGCCGGTCGACCAGCACCTGCTGCTCGCGTTGGTCGCGCCGCGCCCGCTGTACGTGGCCAGCGCCGAGCAGGACCTGTGGGCCGACCCGCGCGGCGAGTTCCTGTCCGCGCGGCACGCCTCCGACGTGTACCGCCTGCTCGGCGCCGACGGCCTGCCGGCAGCGGAGATGCCGCCGGTGGACGTCCCCGTCGCCGGCCGGATCGGATACCACGTGCGGTCCGGCGGGCACGACATCACCGCCGCCGACTGGGACCGCTTCTGCGACTTCGCCGACCGCCACCTGCCCCCCGCGTCACCCGCCGACTGACCGCGTCACCCGCCGGCTGGCCGCGTCACCCGTCGGC
>JBAUUM010000253.1:0-2925 GCA_049582705.1 Actinocatenispora sp. | reverse complement strand
GCGCACCTTCGACCGGTACGCCGAGGGGGTGGACGCGTTCGCGGCCACCGACGACCTGCCGCCCGAGTACGCCGCGGCGGACCTGGCCTTCGAGCCGTGGTCGCCGGTCGACTCGCTCGTCGGCTTCAAGATCCGGCACGTCGCGATGGGTGTCTGGCAGTACAAGGTGGCCCGCGCCAGCCTGGTCGCCCGCGCCGGGATCGACGGCTTCGACCTGCTCGATCCCCGGCCCCGCGCCGGAATGCGGGTCACTGTGCCACCGGCGGGACGGCTCGGCGACGACGACCCGCGCCGGGACCTGGTCGAGGCGGCCCGGCGCGACGTCGAGGAGTCCGCCGAGCACCTGGGTTTCCTGTCCGAGGTGGAGGCCGGGTCCAACGCATGGGTGCTCGGCCCGGACCGCACCGGCACGGGCGCGCCGTTGCTCGTCAACGACTCGCACCGGGCGCTGGACGTACCGAACGCGTACTGGCAGGCGCACCTGAGCTGCGCCGAGTTCACCGTCACGGGCGCGACGTTCCCGGGACTGCCCGGCTTCCCGCACTTCGGCCACAACGGAACGGTCGGCTGGGCCATCACGAACGCCTCGGCCGACGCGCAGGACCTGTACGTGGAGGAGTTCGAGCACACCCACAGCGGCTCGACGGTACGCACCGCGGACGGCCAGGTGCCGGCCGCGCCGCGGGTCGAGACGATCGCGGTACGCGGCGGACCCCCGCACCGGGAGGAGTGCTGGCTGACCGGCAACGGCCCGGTCGTGCACGGCGATCCCCGCTCCGGGCACGCGCTGTCGCTGCGCTGGGCGGCCACCGACGGGCCGTGCCGGCAGTACGGGGTACTCGCCGGGATGCTCATCGCCGGCGGCGTCACCGAGCTGCTGGACGGGCAGCGCGACTGGGTCGACCCGGTCAACAACCTGCTCGTCGCCGACGTCGACGGACACATCGGCTACCTGCTGCGCGGCAGCCTGCCGGACCGGGCCAGCACCGCCGCGACGCAGCTCCCGGTGCCCGGCTGGGAACCGCGGCACCACTGGCGGGGGCGGGTCGACCACGACCGGATGCCGCGGCTGACCGACCCCGCCGACGGCCTGATCGTCAGCGCGAACAACACGGTGACCCTCGACGAGTACCCGTTCGTGT
Organism: Actinocatenispora sp.; assembly: GCA_049582705.1. Lineage (GTDB taxonomy): Bacteria > Actinomycetota > Actinomycetes > Mycobacteriales > Micromonosporaceae > Actinocatenispora. The sequence continues at coordinate 1,783 of JBAUUM010000253.1, read as the reverse complement.
CGCACGCGGCCAACGACTACTACCGGGTGGAGCGCATCCACGAGCTGGCGGCGGCGCGGGACCGGCACTCGTACGACGACATGCTCGCGTGGCAGGCGGACGTCACCTCGGTGCCGGCACGCCGTTGGGCGGAGCTGCTGGGCCGGCGCGGCCCGTACACCGGGGACGCCGAGGCGGCGCGGACCGACATCGCCGCGGGTCGCGGCGACCTGGGTCCGGACGGCGGGCATGGCCTGGTGCACGCCTGTTTCCGCCGAGCGCTGCTGCGTCGGCTGCTGGACGACACGCTCGGCGCCGAGCTGGCGGGCTGGCTGCTCACCTCGCCGCTGCCTGGCTGCCCGGTGCTGCTGCGCCGCTGGTTCGCGCTGCTCACCTGGCCGGACCGGGACGACGGTGAGCTGCCCGCCGACCGCATCTCCGACGACGTACTGTCCGACAGCCTGGCGCGGGCGTCGGCGGACGCGCGCGAGCACCGGGCCGGGCAGCCCGGCGCCGGGTGGGGCGCGGTGCACCGCACGGGCGCGCACCACACGCTGTACCCGCTGGTCGGCGACCGGTTCGACCCGCCGTCGGTGGGCATCGGCGGCGACAACGAGACGATCCAGAACGGCGCGTACGGCTGGCGGCGCGGCACACCGTTCACGATCACGAACCTGTCGGTGTACCGGCAGGTGCTCGACCTCGCGGATCTGAGCCGGTCGGGTTGGGTGGTGCCCGGTGGGGTGTCCGGTCGCCCGGACGACCCGCACTACGCCGACCAGCTGCCGGTGTGGGTGGCGCACCGCCTGCTGCCGATGCATCCCTGACCGCTGGCCGATGCGTCCCTGAGCCGGGCGCCGCCGGGCCGTTGGGGCATCATGCCGGGGGTGATGCTGTTGGTGCCCGGCGATGTCCTGCGCCCCCGACGACCCGACGAGCACTTCGCGCCCGAGGCCCTGGCCGCCCGGGACGCGGGCCTCACCGTCGCCGTCGTCGACCACGACGCGCTCGCCGACGGCCGGGCCGACGCCGCCGTGACCCGGGTGCCGCCGGGCGAGGACGCCGTGTACCGGGGCTGGATGCTGGGCGCCGGGCGGTACGCCGGGTTCGCCGCGGCGCTGGCCGCCCGCGGCACGACGCTACGTACCACGCCGGAGCAGTACCGGCGGGCGCACGAGCTGCCCGGCTGGTACGACGCGCTGGCCCCGCTCACCCCCCGGTCGGTGTGGACCTCCGGCGACGACCGCGCCGGCTTCGACCAGGCCCGCGCCGAACTGGGCACCGGGGCGGCCGTGCTGCGCGACCACACGAAGTCGATGAAGCACTACTGGCACGAGGCGATGTACGTGCCGGACCTGGCCGACGCCGACGCCGCCTGGCGGGTCGCGGCCCGGCTCCGGGAACTGCGCGGCGACGACTTCACCGGCGGCTTCGTACTGCGCAGGTTCGAGGAGTTCGCTTCCGCCGAGGTGCGTACCTGGTGGGTCGGCGGGGACTGCGTCCTGGTCGGCGCGCACCCGGACACGCCGGACGACCCGCCGCCCGCCGACCTGGACCTGACCCCGCTCGTACCGCTGGTCGCGTCGCTGAACCTGCCGTTCGTGACGGTGGACCTTGCCCGGCGGGCGGACTCGGCCCAGCGGGCGGACTCGGTCCGGCGGGCGGGCTCGGCCCGGCGGGCGGACCCGGCCCGGCGTTCGGACGACGTGTGGCGGATCGTGGAACTCGGCGACGGTCAGGTCAGCGACCGGCCGGTCAGCCTGGCACCGGACGCGCTGATCGCCGCGCTGCACCCGGGTCGGTG
>JBAUUM010000252.1:0-36117 GCA_049582705.1 Actinocatenispora sp. | reverse complement strand
CTGCCGTCGATCGTCCGCAGCGCCCAGCCGTCGGGGTCGACGCGGTAGGCGTCCCGGCCACCGGCCATGAACATCGGCTCGATGGCGATGACCAGTCCGGGGCGCAGCCGCAGGCCGCGGCCGGGTCGGCCGTCGTTGGGCACGGCGGGGTCCTCGTGCATGCGCCGCCCGATCCCGTGCCCGCCGAAGTCGGCGGGGATGCCGTACCCAGCGGTTCTGCCGATGGTGCCGACGGCATGGGCGATGTCACCGAGGCGGGCGCCGACCTGCGCGGCGGCGATCCCGGCGTCCAGCGCCCGACGGGTCGTGTCGACTAGGGTGCGGTCCGCGGGCTGCGCCGTACCGACGATGAAGCTGACCGCCGCGTCGGCGGCCCAGCCCTGCAGCAGCGCTCCGCAGTCGATGCTGACCAGGTCACCGTCCTCGAGCCGGTAGCCGTCCGGGATGGCGTGCACGACGACGTCGTTGACCGACGCGCAGATCACCGCGGGGAACGGGGTCGGCGCGAAGTGCGGCTGGTAGTTGAGGAACGGCGAGGTCGCGTCGAACTTGTCGAGTACCGAGCGGGCGGTCTCGTCGAGGTCCGCCAACCGGACGCCGACCGCGGCGGCGTCCTGGACCGCCGCGAGGATGTGCGCGACCACCCGACCGGCGGCGCGCATCCTCGCGATCTCCGCGGGTGTCTTCAGTTCCACCATGGTTGGCTCCCCGACTCGTGCGACCCTTGCCCAATACCTATACCGGTATTAGTATCACAGTCGTGATCCGTCCTCCGTTGAGTGACCTGGACCGTGACCGAGGCCAGCGGCTCGGCATGCTGCTGCGCGGGGCCCGGGGTCGGCGCAGCATGGCCGACGTCGCCACCGCGGCGGGCGTGTCGACCGAGACGCTGCGCAAGATCGAGACCGGCCGCGTGCCCACGCCGGCGTTCTTCACCGTCGCGGCGGTCGCCGCGACCCTCGGCGTCTCTCTCGACGAGATCGTCCGGGACTGCGAGCCGGCACCCGCGACACCGCGACCGTAGCGACGCCCGGTCGTGTGTCGTACGGCCTGACACGCCCTCGGTCGCGTGCCTCGCCGGGTCCGTCACGCCGGGTCCCGGCAGGCGCTGTCCCGGCACGGGTACGCTCGGCGGTCGGAAAGACTGATCTTCGGCTGCAGGGAGAGTCTGTGACCAACGAGCGGTGGTCCGCGGTGGACGACTACCTCACCGACGTGTTGCTGCCCAAGGACCCGGTTCTCGACCAGGTCCTGGCCGCCAGCGATGCCGCCGGCCTGCCACCGATCAGCATCACCGCACCACAGGGGCGGCTGCTGAATCTGCTGGCCCGCATCCACGGCGCCCGTACGATCCTGGAGGTCGGCACCCTCGGCGGGTACAGCACGATCTGGATGGCTCGGGCGTTGCCCGCCGGCGGCCGGCTGATCACGCTGGAGGCCGACCCGCACCACGCCGAGGTCGCCCGCGCCAACATCGCGCACGCCGGCCTGTCCGACGTCGTGGAGGTACGGCTGGGGCCGGCCGCCGAGACCATGACCTCGCTGAGCTCCGACGGCCCGTTCGACCTGATCTTCATCGACGCGGACAAGACGGGCTACCCCGGCTACTTGCGCGCCTCGCTCGCGCTGTCCCGGCCCGGAACGGTGATCATCGCCGACAACGTGGTACGCAACGGCAAGGTGAGCGACCCGGACAGCAAGGACGAGTCGGTCCAGGCCGTGCGCAGGTACCTGGAACTTGTCGCGGCGGACCCCCGGCTGGAGGCGACCGCGATCCAGACGGTCGGGCAGAAGGGGTACGACGGGTTCGCGCTCGCGGTGGTGACCGGCGAGGCGTAACGATCGCGGGAGCGCCACGGCCTCGTGACCGGCGAGGTGTAGCGGTCCGGGGAGCGCCACGGCTCCGTGACCGGCGGGGCGGGGCGGGGCGGTCCGGACTGCCACGGCGCGAAGGATGTGGCCAGCGGTCGCTTTCTGACCTCAATCGAGGGCAGGCTGGGCAGATGGCCAACACCAGTTCGCGAACGCTGCGGCTGCTCTCGCTGCTGCAGACCCACCGCTACTGGCCGGGCGCCGAGCTGTCGGAGCGGCTCGGTGTTTCCGCCCGGACGCTGCGTCGCGACATCGACCGGCTGCGGGAGCTGGGCTACCCGGTCAGCGCGCAGCGCGGCGTCGACGGCGGGTACCAGCTCGCCGCCGGAGCGGCGCTGCCTCCGCTGGTCGTCGACGACGACGAGGCCGTGGCGCTGGCCATCGGCCTGCGGGCGGCCGCGCAGGGAGCCGTCGCCGGCATCGAGGAATCCTCGCTGCGTGCGTTGACCAAGGTCATCCAGGTCATGCCGCCACGACTGCGCCGGCGGGTCGACGCGCTGCGGGCCGTGACCGTGCCCGCGGTGTGGGGTGCCGCGCCGAGCATCGACGCGGGCCTGCTCACCACGGTCGCGCAGGCCTGCCGGGACGAGGAACGGATGCGGTTCCGCTACACGGCGCGCGCCGGCGCCGAGACCGAGCGGCACGTCGAGCCGCACCGGCTTGTCTCCCTCGGCCGCCGCTGGTACCTGGTCGCCTTCGATCTCGGCCGGCACGACTGGCGCAGCTTCCGACTCGACCGGCTCAGCGAACCGGACAGCACCGGCGCCCGGTTCCGCCCGCGGGAGCTGCCCGCCGAGGACGCCGCGGCCTTTGTCCGTGCCGGGATCGACAGCGCGTCCGCCACGTACTCGATCGAGGCGCTGATCCATGCGCCCGCGGAGACCGTACGCGCCGCGGTCGGCCAGTGGTCCACGGTCGAGGAGGTCGACCCGCAGCTGTGCCGGCTCACGATGACCGCGGACTCGCTGGACTGGCCGACGCTCGCGCTGGGCACGGTCGGCGCGGAGTTCGAGGTCCTGGGTCCACCGGAACTGGTCGACCACCTCCGGGAGTGGGGTCAGCGCTTCGGGCGGGCCGCTGCGGGTGGCGCCCCCGCACGCTGACGGCACGAGCCGGGACCGGGCGGTCCGGTGGGGCGCCACACGAACCCGGCACCCCACCGGATGCGGCCGCTACGCGGGCTGGAAGCCGTGCGCCGTGTCCACCAGCTCATCGTGGGAGAACCTGTCCCGGTCGATCTTCACCGACGCCGCGAGGCCCGGCCGCACCAGCCAGAACGCCTGGTCGGAGGAGACGAACCCGTGGTACGAACCGTTGCGGAACGCCGTCAGGTGCCAGGTGTCGGGGTCCTTCTCCTGGTATTCGGTGAGGTACGCGCGCAGTGCGGCGGTGTCGGCGAGCCGGTCACCGCGCAGGGTCTGGACGGTCAGATCGACCCGCCAGCCCTCGCCGATCCGGCTCTCCCAGTCCTTGGTGTGGAACTTGACCTCGCCCCACTCGTATTCGAAGTCCGACACGGTGCCCACGCCGTCGGGCAGGTAGGAGATGGTGAAGCCGTCGAGCGGGATCGAGGCGTCCTGGTGCACGTCGCGGAGGATAACACCGCGGTCGGTGGTGTCGGAGGCCTGCGGCGCCGAGGGCCGGGCCGTGCCGTCCCGCTGGGCGGCCTGTGCCTGGGTGGCGGCGATGCCCGAGACGAGCGCGGTGCCGACGGCACCCACCGCCGTGGCGCGCAGAACCCATCGTGTTACGGACGAACGCATGATCGCTCCTTGGGAGATGAGGGAGGCCCACGCGGTGGTGAGCCGGACATCGACCATGGTGCGAACCGATGGGCGGGCACGGCGGCGACGAGCACGCAACTGTGGACAACCAGGTGCCCTGTGGATAACGCGGTGCGGCATTTCCGCTGGCAGCAAGGGAAATAGGGTGATCGGCGCGACCGACGCCGAGCCCGTTGCGTCGCGCCGAGCTACCAGTGCGCGGGGCGGGTCAACGTGCCGGGCAGCACGGTCGCCGCGTCGCCCCTGGCCGCGGCGAGTTGCGACTGGGTGAGGAAGATGCTCCCGCTCAGGTCGGCCCCGGACAGGTCCGCGTCGCGCAGGTCGGCGCCGATCAGGTCGGCGTGCCGCAGGTCCGCGTTCCGGAGATCGGCCGCGATGAGGTAGGCGCCCCGAAGGCTCGCGCCGCGCAGGTCGGCGCCCCGAAGGCTCGCGCCGATCAGGTCCCGGCCCCGGTGGTTCTTCCTGCCTCCGCCGGGGACCGCGGCCCGGGCGAGTTCGCTGGCGCGCAGCAGCAGCGAGTTGACCTGGTCGCGGTGGGCCGACACGTCCAGCGCGGTGATCTCCCGGGCGGTGCCACGGGTGAGTTGGTCGGTCCGGCGCAGCGCGTCCCGCAGTTCCCGGCGCAGCGGTCGTGCGGCCGGCAGTTCCAGCGCCTCGGACAGGTACCAGAGCAGCTCGTGGAGCTGTCGCATGACGGGGAACACCGCGAACATCGGCCCGGCCAGGTCCGGGTGCTGCCGCCAGTTGCGGCCCTCGAAGGTGACCTGGGAGACCTTCTGACCGGCGCCGAAGCAGTCGAAGACGGTGCACCCGGGGAACCCCTTGGCGCGGAGGTCGGCGTGGATGCCGCACCGGAAGTCGTCGCGCAGGTTGCCACAGGGCTCGCCGGCATCCTTGGTGACGGCGAAGTCGGCGGACGCCGCGAAGGGCAGCGCCACGCAGCACAGGCCCGCGCAGCGCCCGCAGTCGGCCCGCAGGTCGCCGCGATCCGGTTCCGCAGGTGAAGGTGGGTACTTCCGTGCCAAAGTGCGTGTTCTCCCGTGATGCGCCGACCGGTTCCGGTGCCCATGCTCCCAGCCGTGCCCCTGCCCGGTCGGGCAGGGCCGGGAGCGTGTCGGCGACGTCTCAGCTCAACTCTTGGCCGGCGGGACGTTGTGGTTGAAACGGAACAGGTTCTCCGGGTCGTACCGCAGTTTCAGCTCCGCGAGCCGCTGGTAGTCCTCGGGGGCGAACGCGTCGCGGGTGCGGGCCTCGTCGCCGGCCCGGCCGCCCCGGGCCTTCCCGATGAAGTTCGCGCCCACGCCTCCGACCGCGAACGGCTCGAGCCGGGCGGACATCGCCTCCTGGAGCTTGTCGACCATCGCGCCGGTCTCGGGGGTCAGGTCGGCACCGGTCGCGTTGACGAGGAAACCCGCCTGCCGGTGGCCGTAGCAGCCGTCCGGGTGTCCGTCGGCGAGTCGACCGCCGAGTTGACGCACCGCGATCAGCGGCAGCCCGGGCGGCGCGTCCGGTCCGTTGACGGCGAGCAGCGTCTCGACCAGTTCTGCGGACAGCTCCCCCACCAGATGGCCGTGCTCGTTGAGGGGAAGCGGATCGACCGAGTCCTTGGCGATCGAGCCGAGTTCGACGATCGGGATGGTGGTGACGGTGTCCGCGACCGGCCCGAGCGCCCGCAGTGACGCGATCCGTTCGGCGCCGACCTTCTCACCGCCCACGTCGCAGATCAGGACCTGCACCAGCTGCCCGTCCAGCGGTGCGAGGGAGGACAGCATCTCCGGCAACCGGATCAGCGCCAGCACCGAGGACACCTCGTCGGGAGCCGTCGCGCTCCAGTCCCGGTACGCCTCCAGCACCTCACGCGCGCGCTGCACCGGGAAGATCAGCGCCCCGGCGTACACCTCGGGAACCGGGACCAGCTCGATGGTGGCGGAGGTGACCACACCGAAGTTCGCGCCGGCTCCGCGCAACGCCCAGAGCAGGTCCGGCTCGTGCTCCGCGTCGACCGTGCGGGTCTGTCCGTCGGCGGTCACCACGGTGGCCTCGACCAAGGTGTCGGCGGTCAGGCCGTACCGGCGGGACAGCCAGCTGTGTCCGCCGCCGAGCGTGAACCCGATCACGCCCACGTCGGGGCTGGTACCGGCCAGCGGCGCGAGCCCGTGGGCTGCCGCGGCGGTCAGCACGTCACCCCACAGCGCGCCCGCGGCGACGGTCGCGACCCGCCGCTCCGGATCCACCCGTACGTCACGCATCAGCGCGGTGTTGATCAGGACCGCGCCGTCGCACGGGTGGACGACGCCGTGGCCGGTGGTCTGCACCGCGACGCCGGCACCGTGCTCGGCGGCGATCCGCACCGCCGCCCGCACGTCGTCGGCGGAGACGGCGAGTACGACCGCGGCCGGGTTCTGGTGCACGACGACGAGGTTCCAGGGCACTCGGACGTCGTCGTAGTCGTCGTGGTCCGGCCCCACCACCTCCCCGGTGACGCCCGCTCGCAGCGCGGCGATCAGGTCGGTGGTCGTCTGCGCACCCGTCATGCGGTCCTCCCTGTCCCGCCACACCGGCCGGCACGCGCGGCGCACCGCCGGACCGGTGCGGTCAGCCCGAACCCTGGTTCTATCCCGGGCGACACACCGGCCACAAGCCGGTTCCGCCACCTCGTTCGGCTACCGGCCGCAGGCCCGGCCGGGCCGGGAGCCCCGCCCGCTGCGCGCCTCGACGGTGACCGATCGGGGACGCCGTGCGGTGCCCACCAGCCGCTGATCCGTGGCACCGGAAGGGTTGGCCGGACCCGGCGGCCCATCGGCGCTTCTCTTGGCTTCCGCGCGCGGAAACAATCACCTCGGTCGCGAACTGCCCGGTAGCTAATCCGCCGTACCCGCACATCTGTCGTCCACCGCCGGCCACCGGAGGCATCCGTGAACCCAGGTCTTGACGAGTCGCCGGTCACGGTGGGGCGCGAACAGCTCTCCGGCGTCGACGCGGAGACCCGCGGCAACCTGCTGCGCTCGTACGTGCGGGGGCTGTGCGCCGAGATCCTGCCGGAATGGGTGGCGGACACCGCCGATGACGAGGTGGTGTTCTTCGAGTCGATCGCGGCCGCCGAGTTCAAGGCCGTCATCGAGCGTGACCTGCAACTCGTGGTGCCGCTCACCGAACTCGTCGAGGATCCGACGATCGCGCGCGTGGCAAACCTGCTGGCCGTCGCGCTGGACGAGTCCATGTCGGACGGAGCTCCGGCGGCGCCCGCCGAGGTGAGCGCGGTCGTCGCCGACGTGGCGGCCCGGTTCGAGCCGTTCGGACTGACCGACGTGCAGCACGCGTACTGGCTGGGCCGCGCCGGCATGTTCGAACTCGGTGGCGTGTCGGCGCACCTGTACCTGGAGTTCACCTCCACCGACTTCGACCCGATGCGGGCCACGGAGGCGTTCCGGTCGGTGATCAGCCGGCACGACATGCTGCGGGCGGTGATCCGCCCGGACGGCCGGCAGCAGGTACTGGCCGAGGTGCCCGACTTCAAGGTCGAGTTCGAGGACCTGCGCGGTGTCGAGCCGGACGAGGCCCAGGAACGGGTACGCGCGGCGGGTGACCGGATGTCGCACGAGGTGCGCCCCGCGGACACCTGGCCGCTGTTCGGGGTCCTCGCCCAGGTGCTACCCGACGACAGCTGGCGAATACACCTCAGCTTCGACCTGCTCGTCGCGGACGCCGGGTCGATCCAGCTGCTGCTGGGTGACTGGGTCCGGCTGTACGCCGACCCGGACGCGGAGCTGGCGCCGGTGGGCATCGGGTTCCGGGACTACGTCCAGGCCGCTGCCGAGCTGGAACGCTCGGAGACCTACCAGCGGGCCCGCACGTACTGGCTGGACCGGCTCCCGTCGCTGCCGCCGGCGCCGGAACTGCCGCTGGTGGCGGGTTCCGACGGTGGCGGCGAGCGGGACAAGGCCGGCACGGGCCGGTTCGTCCGGCGCGAGTTCCTGCTGGAGCGCGACCGCTGGCAGCGGCTGCGTCAGGCCGCGACCGAGGCCGGGGTGACCCCGTCGGTGGTCATCGCCGCCGCGTACTCGGAGGTGCTCGCCGCGTGGGCGAAGAGCCGCCGGTTCACCCTGAACCTGACCGTCGGCGACCGCCTCCCCGTCCATCCCGACGTCAACCAGATCGTCGGCGACTTCACCTCGCTGATCCTGCTCGAGGTCGACTTCCGGCAGCCCGCGGCGTTCCTGGAGCGGGCCCGCACCGTGCAGCGGCAACTGTGGCAGGACCTGGACCACCGTGCCTTCACCGGGGTCCGGGTGCTGCGCGAACTGGCCCGGGTGCACGGCACCGCCCGTACCACCATGCCGGTCGTGTTCACCAGCGTGCTGGGCCACAGCATCGGGGACGCCGACGCGTCCCTGCCCGGTCTCGGCAGCGTCACCGGCGCGATCTCGCAGACCCCGCAGATCCACCTGGACCACCAGATCTACGAGCGCCCCGACGGACTGATCGTCTCCTGGGACGCCATCGACCAGCTGTTCCCCGACGGCCTGCTCGACGCCGCGTTCACCGCGTACCGCGACGTGCTGCACCGGCTCGCCGACGACCCGCGGGCCTGGCACGCCGAGGACGTACTGGACCGGCCGCGCGCGCCGTACGAGTCGGACGACGCGGTCGCGGAGGTGCCGGACGGCCTGCTGCACCAGACGATCGGGGCCGTCGCGGACGCCGACCCGGACCGGGTCGCGGTGGTGTCCGGTACCCGCCGGCTCAGTTACGGGGAACTGGTGTCGAAGGCACGCCAGGTGGGCCGGCAGCTGCGGGTCTGGGGGGTACGCCGCGGTGACCTCGTCGCCGTATGCATGGACAAGGGCTGGGAGCAGGTGGTCGGCGCACTGGGTGTGCTGGAGGCGGGCGCCGGGTACGTGCCGATCGACCCCAGCTGGCCCGAGCAGCGCGTCCTGGACGTCTGCGCGCAGACCCGGGCGCAGGTGGTGCTGACCCAGCAGTCGGTCAACGGTCGGCTGCACTGGCCTGCCGGTGTGTGCGTGGCCGCCGTGGACAACGAGGCGATGTGGTCGCGCGCCAGCGACGGGCCGCTGCCGGCGTGGGCGGAACCGACCGACGTGGCGTACGTGATCTTCACCTCCGGCTCCACCGGCCGGCCGAAGGGTGTCGTGATCGACCACCGGGGCGCGTGGAACACGGTGGTCGACGTGAACCGCCGGTTCGCGTTGACCGCCGAGGACCGGGTCCTCGCCGTGTCGTCGTTGAGCTTCGACCTGTCCGTGTGGGACATCTTCGGGCCGCTGTCGGTGGGCGGCGCGGTCGTGCTGCCCGATCCGGGTACCAGCCGGGACCCCGAGCACTGGGCGTCGCTCGGCGCCGCCGAACAGGTCACCGTGTGGAACTCGGTGCCCGCCCTGTTCGAGCTGTTCGTGGAGTACCTGGCCGCTCAGCCGCAGGCACCCGACGTGCCGCTGCGGCTGGCGCTGCTGTCCGGTGACTGGATCCCGCTGAGCCTGCCGGACCGGGCTCGCCGGGTGCGCCCGGACATCTCGCTGGTGAGCCTGGGCGGCGCGACGGAGGCGTCGATCTGGTCGATCTGCTACCCGATCGGCGCGGTCGACCCGTCGTGGGCGAGCATCCCGTACGGCCGCCCGTTGGCCAACCAGACCGTGCACGTGCTGGACGAGCAGCTCGCGCCGAGGCCCGTGTGGGCGGTCGGTGAGCTGTACATCGGTGGCGCGGGCGTCGCGAAGGGGTACTGGGCGGATCCGGAACGCACGGCGGAGCGGTTCCCCACCCACCCGGTCAGCTTCGACTACCTGTACCGCACCGGTGACCTGGGCCGGTACCTGCCGGACGGGACCATCGAATTCCTCGGCCGGGAGGACTTCCAGGTCAAGGTGGGTGGCTTCCGCATCGAACTCGGCGAGATCGAGGCGGCGCTGCTCGCCCACCCGGCGGTGACTGCGGCGGTGGCGACGGCGATCGGTGACCGGCGCGGCGCGAAGCAGCTCGCCGCGTACCTGGTCGTCGAGGCCACCGACGGCGACCTGCCGACCGGCGACGAGATCCAGGAGTACTGCCGGGACAAGCTGCCCACCTACATGGTGCCGACCTCGGTGATCCTGCTGGACGATCTGCCGCTGACGGCCAACGGCAAGGTCGACCGCGGGGCGTTGCCGGATCCGCGTGCGCAGCGGGTACACACCGCGCCGGCCACGCCCGCCGAGGAGATCCTGGTGTCGGTGTGGGCGGCGCTGCTGGGCACCGACACGGTGTCCACCACCGACAACCTGTTCGAACTGGGCGCCGACTCGTTGCAGGCGCTGCGCGCCGTCGCGGACGCCGACGCCCGCGGCCTGCGGCTCGCGCTGCGGGACATCTTCGTGAACCCGACCATCGCCGAACAGGCCACCAAGGTCGGCGCGGTCGAGACGTCGGACGTGGCGCTGGTCGAGCCGGATCCCGCCGGGCGGCACGAACCGTTCGGGCTGACCGACGTGCAGCACGCGTACTGGCTGGGCCGGTCCGGACTGTTCGAACTGGGTGGCGTGTCGGCCCACCTGTACGCGGAGTTCACCGCGCCCGACTTCGACCTGCGGCGAGCCACCGGGACCTTCCGCCGCCTCGTCGACCGGCACGAGATGCTGCGCGCCGTGGTACGCGCGGACGGCCGGCAGCAGGTGCGCGAGACGGTGCCGGACTTCACCGTCGACCACGAGGACCTGACCGGCCTGGACGAGAACACCGCCGAGGAACGGATCGCGGCGGCCCGGGCACGGCTGTCGCACGAGGTACGCCCCGCCGACACGTGGCCGCTGTTCGGGGTGCTCGCCCAGCAGCGCCCGGGCGGCGCCTGGCATGTCCACGTCAGCTTCGACCTGCTCGTCGCCGACGCCAGTTCCGTGCAGATCATGCTGGACGACTGGGTGCGGCTGTACGCCGACCCGGAGCTGGCGCCCGCGCCGCCCGGTCTCGGGTTCCGGGACTACGTGCGGACCCTGACCGCCCTGGAGAGCACCACGACCTACCGCCGGGCCCGCGACTACTGGCTGGAACGGCTGGAGTCGCTGCCGCCCGCGCCGCCGCTGCCCGCGGTGGAGCAGGAACAAGGGTCGCCGACCCGGTTCACCCGCCGGGAGTTCGTCCTGGATCCGCAGCGCTGGCAGCGGTTGCGGGCCGCCGCCGTCGCCGCCGGGATCACGCCGAGCACGGCGGTCGCCACCGGCTACACCGACGTGCTCGCAGCCTGGTCGGGCAGCGAGCACTTCACCCTGAACATGACCATCGGGGACCGCTGGCCGGTGCATCCCGACGTCAACAGCGTGATCGGCGACTTCACGTCCGTGATCCTGCTGGAGGTCGACCGGCGGGAACCGGTCGGTTTCACCGAGCGGGCCCGGTCGGTGCAGCGGCAGCTCGGCAGCGACCTGGAGCACCGCGCGTTCAGCGGGGTGCGGGTGCTGCGTGAACTGGCCCGGCTGTACGGCGTGGGCCGCGCCGCGATGCCGGTCGTGTTCACCAGCGTCATCGGCCGCGCCATCGGCGACGACACGGGTGCCGTGCCCGGGTTGGGCCGCATCCACGGGACGATCACGCAGACCCCGCAGGTCTCGCTGGACCACCAGGTGTACGAGCGGGCCGACGGTCTGGTGGTGTCCTGGGACGCGATCGACGAGCTGTACCCGTCGGGGATGCTGGATGCCGCGTTCGCCGCGTACCGCGACCTGCTGCACCGGCTGTCGGACGACCCGGACGCGTGGCACGAGCCGCTGCTGGTGACCCCTCCCGACGGGGTGCGGCTGGACGCGGGTCGGCCCGCCCGGCCCGTCGCCCGCCGCCCCCGGGTCGAGGAGCAGGTGCACACCGCGCCGGCCACCCCGACCGAGGAGATCCTCGCCGCGGTCTGGGCGGACCTGCTGGGGCTGGAGACGGTGTCCACCAGCGGCAACCTGTTCGAACTGGGCGCCGATTCGCTGCTGGCGCTGCGTGCCGTCACCGACGCCGACGCGCACGGGTTGCGGCTGAAGCTGCGCGACATCTTCGCCCATCCCACGGTCGCCGGGCAGGCGGGCGTGGCCGAGGCCGTCGTCGGGTCGGACGCGGCGGCGCCGGTGTCGGGACCGTCCGCGCTCACCCCCAACCAGCGGTGGTTCCTGTCGCAGGACCTGCCGGCACGCCACCACTGGAACGACGCGTCGTTCCTGCTGTCGCTGCAGCAGCCGTTCGACCTGGACGTCCTGCAGCGCGCCCTGCGTCACGTGCTCGCCCACCACGACGCGCTGCGGATGCGCTTCCACGGCTCCGGGGACGGCTGGACCGGGCAGATCGAGCCGGCCGACGAGGACGCGGCGCTGCCGTTCTCCGTGCACGAGTTCGCCACCCTGTCGGGACCGAAGCAGAAGAAGGCCGTCACGGAGGTCTCCGACGGGCTGCAGCGCAGCCTGGACCTCGGTGAGGGCCCGCTGCTACGGGTCGCGTACTTCGACCTGGGCCAGCGGCCACACTGCCTGCTGCTGCTCGCGCACTGGCTGGTCGTGGACCACTACTCCTCCCGGGTCCTACTGCAGGACCTGCTCACGTGCTACGAGCAGTACCGGGACGGGGCGGACACCGCGGCGCTGCCGGCCAAGACGACCCCCCTGCCGACGTGGGCGGCGGGGCTGGCGGACCGGGCCGACAGCGCCGAACTGGCCGTACAGCTGCCGTACTGGACCCAGGCGTCCCGGCAGGACGCCACGCCGCTGCGCTACGACCACACCGGCGGCGCGAACACGCTGCAGTCGCTGGAGTCGGTCACGCTGCGCATCGACCACGACGTGACCGAGGCGGTACTGCGCAGCGTGCCCCGCGCGTACGGCACCGACATCGCCACGGTGCTGTGCACGGCACTGGGCCGGGCGGTACCGGTCGCCGGTGACGGCACCCGGCGACTGCTGGTCGACCTGGAACGGCACGGCCGGGACATCGCGCTGCCCGGCCTGGACATCAGCCGCACCGTCGGCCGGTTCTCCACCATCGCCCCGGTGCTCGTGGAACTGGACCCGGACGCGCCGATCGCCGACTCGCTCACCGCGGTCGGCGGCCAGCTCGCCGCCGTACCCGACCAGGGCAGCGGTTACGGGATGCTGCGTTACCTGAGCAGGCACGGCCCGCAACTGGCGGCGATGCCCGCCGCGCAGATCGGACTCAACTACGTCGGGCAGGTCGACGAGGTGTTCGTCCGGTCCGACCTGCTCAGCGTGCCGCGCATGTCGTACGGCGTGCAGCGCAGCCAGGTCGGTACCCGGTTCCGCGCCCTGGACGTGCTCGGCTACGTGGTGGGCCGGCGGCTGACGTTCACGCTGGGGTTCAGCAGCAACCTGCACTCGACGGAGACGATCGAGAAGTTCACCGCGGACTTCCGGGCGGAGCTGGAGAAGATGGCCGTGGAGGCGCAGGACGGCTGAGCCACGTCGGGTCCGGTGTGGCTCAGGTCTGGTCGGCGCCGAGCGCCTTGGTGTGGACCGTGGAGCTGCGTCGGACGGTCATGCCCACCCGCTCGTACAGCGCCAGGGCGCCGGTGTCCGAGTGGGTCCACAGCGTGCAGGTCCGCTGACCCCGCCGGTGGAACTCGTGGAACGCCCGGCGCAGCAGCAGCCGGGCGATCCCCCGGTGCCGGTGGTCGCGCCGCACGGCGACCCGCTCGACGTACCCCTCGCCGAGGGCCGGGTCGTCCAGCGACAGCACCGCGCCGACCATCTCGTCGCCCGCGAGCGCGACCGGTGACACCGTCGGCGCGAACGTGGCGCGTGCGACGGTGAGCATCGCCCACTCCTCGTACGACCGGCGGCGTTGCTGCCAGTCGGCGAACGCGTCCTCGACGAGCCGATGCGCCGCCCGTTCGTCACCGGGCCGGAACGCGCGGACCGTGATGCCCGCCGGCGGTGCGGGTACCACGGGCTCGGCGGGCATGTCGATGGACAGGAGCCAGGCGGTGACCATCGGCTCGAACCCGTGCGAACGCACCAGCGCGCCGGCCGCCGCGTCGCCGTCGGGGACGGTCTGGACGACACGTTCCGTACCGGCCGCACGGGCCCGCGCCTCGATCCAGGCCAGCAGCACGCCGCCCAGACCCAGCCCGCGGTGCTCGGGGTGGACGTCGGCCTCGCAGCGCCGGTTCACCCAGGCCCGGGCGGCCAGGTCGCCCGCCGGACCGAACACCAGCAGCGTGTCCAGTGTCGGGTCCAGACCGGGACGGGCGAGGTCCGCGGCGACGCCGTCGGTGTCGGTCTCGACCCGGCCGTGCAGGTCGCGCTCGCAGGCGGCGATCAGGGCCTGGATCGGGCCGATGTCGTGGACCGTCGCCGGCCTGCTGCGGTAGCCGGGCGGCAGCGCTCCGATCCGAGGATCAGACATGGGAGGAACCCTCTCGACGGGGTGGGCGACGACGAGGCGTCGCGGAACCCGGGGAGTCTGACGGGGGCGTCGCGCCGGTCGCTACTCTTGCGCCGAAAGGCGTAACCATGACCCTGCTCCGGCTCAGCCCCGCGGCCATGTCGCGGTGCCGCTTCGCGATCTCCCCCCTCGCCGAGACCCTCCGTTCGCTCATCGTGCTGCGGCGCGCCGACTGCGAGCCGTGGCAGGCTCGCTGGCACGCGGAGAACCAGCCCGCGTACCGTGCCTGGCTCGACCGGGACCCCGTCGCCGCGGGCCTCACCTCCCTCGTGTCCGCGACGAAGTGGCTGCCGGACACGGTCACGCCGCCGCCCCGCGGCGGCGTGCACACCCGACTGGCCGACGAACTCGCCGACGTCGCCACCCAGCCTGATCACGCGGTCCGCGCCACGATGCGCGACGCCGTCGCCGCGTCCTGGTGCCGCCAGGACACCGGGTGGCTCACGACCAGCGACCTGGCGCCCCGCATCACCGCCGTACTGGCGGAGGGCTGGCGGCGGTTCGTCGCGCCCGACTGGCCCCGTCGGCGGGCCCTGCTCGAACGCGACATCATGCACCGCGCCGGGGTACTCGCCGCCTACGGGTGGCAGCGGGCCGTCGCGGGCATGACCCGCCAGTCGGCGTGGGTCGGCCCCGACGCGATCCGGTTCAGCGACCAGGACTGGCCGGACCGGCTGATCGCCGAGGACGGGCTCGTGTTCGTCCCGCACACCGGTGGCAGCGGATCCTGGACCTGTGAACGGCCACCCCGGTACGCGCTGGTCTACCCGGCCCGAGGCGGCGCGTCCGAGCCGTCGGTCACCGGACCCGACGCGCTGGCCGGACTGCTGGGTGCCGGCCGCGCCCGCGTACTGCGCGAACTCGTCCGGCCCGCGACCAGTACCCAGCTCGCCGCCGCCCTGGGTGTCTCCCTCGGCACGGTCAGCGCGCACCTGGCCGTGCTGCGTGACGCCGGCACGGTCGCGGGCGCCCGCGCCGGTCGGCACGTCGTGTACCGCCGTACCGACCGCGGCGAGGCGCTGGCCGCGCTGCTCGATCCGGGTACCGATCCGGCATGATGTGCCCGGCACACCCCCTTGGCGTCACGACGGTGCCGTTGTCTGGCACAGTCGAACCGGGCGGGCAGGCCCGGTTCGTAGCGTCTCGTCGGTCATCGAACTACCCGTCACCGGTATGACGCGACGCGACGGGAAATGGTGACCGATGGACGAGCGGAACCTGCTCACGGAACGGTTCGAGACGCACCGCGGCCAGCTGCGCGCGGTCGCGTACCGCATGCTGGGCTCCGCGAGCGACGCCGACGACGCCCTGCAGGAGACGTGGCTGCGGCTGCACGCCGCGGACACCGGCGAGGTGCGGAACCTGGCGGCCTGGCTGACCACCGTCGTGTCCCGGGTGTGCCTGGACATGCTGCGGGCCCGCCGGTCCCGGCGGGAGGAACCCGCGGACCCGACGGCCCCCGAGCGGGCTCCGGACGTCGCGGACCACGACCCGGCCGACGAGGCCGTACTGGTCGACTCGGTGGGCCGCGCCCTGCTCGTCGTCCTGGACCGGCTCACGCCGGCCGAACGGGTCGCGTTCGTGCTGCACGACCTGTTCGCCGTGCGGTTCGACGAGATCGCCGCCGTCGTGGACCGTTCCCCGGTCGCGGCGAAGAAGCTCGCCAGCCGGGCCCGGCAGCGGGTGCGGGGCGTGCCCGCGGTTCCCGCCGCCGACCTGGCCCGGCAGCGACAGGTCGTGGACGCGTTCCTCGACGCGTCCCGCCGGGGCGACCTCGACGCGCTGCTCGCCGTCCTCGCCCCCGACGTGGTCCGCCGGTCCGACCCGGCCGCGCTGCCGCCCGGCGCGCCGACCGAGACCCGGGGAGCCCGCGCCGTGGCCGACGGGACCATGGTGTTCGGCCGCAGGTCCCGGTACGCCGAGCCGGCCCTGGTCGACGGTGCCGTGGGCGTCGTCGTGGCACCGGGCGGTCGGCTGGGGTTCGTGCTCGCCTTCACCGTCCGGGACGGCCGGGTCGCCGCCTACCAGGTGATCGCCGACCCGGACCGCCTGCGGCGGCTCACCCTCGCCGTCCTCGATCGCTGAATCCGGGACCGGTCACCTTCGTGCGGCGCGGCGCGTCGAGGTCAGTGCGCACCCCGCGCACCCGACGTACCGAGGAGGAATCGGCATGACCGCCATCCCGACCCCGCAGCAGCCGAAGGTCGACCGCCCGGGCGGCACGGCGCCGTCGTTGCTACACCTGGACTCCAGTGCCAGCGGTACCGGAGACTCGGTCAGCCGCCAGCTGACCGCCCTGTACGCGGACACCTGGCGGCGGCTGTCCGGGCCGGCGGCCGACCACCGGTACCGGGACCTGGCCGCAGACCCGGTAGCGCCGATCTCGGCGGCGTACGTCGCCCTGGGTTACCGGGTGGAGCGGCACGGCGATGTGCCGACGGCCGAGGTAGGCGCGTTCGTCGACGGCGCCGCCGAACAACGCGAATGGGCCGCCACCCTGCCGCTGGTCACCGAGTTGCTCGCGGCGGAGACGCTGCTGCTTGGGGTCCCGATGTACAACCTGTCGGTGCCGGCCTCGTTGAAGGCGTGGATCGACCGGGTGTCGTTCCCCGGCGTGTTCGTCGATCCGGACACCGGAACCGGTCTGCTGCGCCGTGCCCGGATCGTGGTGCTCGGTGCGCGCGGCGGCGCCTACGGGCCGGGCAGCCGCGGCGCCGGCCTGGACTTCCAGGAGACGTACCTGCGTGCCTACTTCGGCAAGCTGGGCGTACCCGGGGACCGGTTGTCGTTCGTGCACGCCGAGATGACCCGCTCCGGCGACCGACCGGAACTGGCCCGCTTCCGGGACCAGGCCCGCGGCTCGCTGGCCGATGCCCGGTCGGCGGTCACCGCGCTGGCGCGCCAGCATGCGGCCGACCGTCTCGCCGTCCGGTGAGTCGTAGGCAACGCCGCCGGCCGGTGGTGGACGCCGGGGAGGTCACCGATTGAGCCCCGGTCAGTCGATGCCTTCGGTGATGCGGAAGTCGCGCTCGACGCCGTCGGAGAGGGCGACCAGCGCCTCCTGGTAGGCCGCACTCCCGTGCGCCGCGACGGCCTGTTCGAAGCTGTCGAACTCGATCAGGACGGTGCGCTCGGCGATTCCAGCGTCGTGTGCGACGACCCGACCGCCACGGACGAGGACCCGGCCGCCCCCGGCCTGGACGGCCGGACGGGCCAGCCGGTTGTAGGCAGCCAGCTTCTCGGGGTCTGAAATGGTGCGGTAGACGCTGACCCAGTAGCCCTTGGGCATGGAACCTCCAGTGTTGGAAGAGCAAATCTGACGGGAGCCGGTCATCGACTCGACCGGCCCTGGCTCGGCGCGCCGGTCGGGGCTGCGGTGGGGTTGGTCTCGGGTGAGCGTTGGCGGGCGAGGGCGAGGCTTGCCAGGGTCGTGATCGCCATCGCGGCAATGCCGACCAGCGCTGACGTGGTGTAGGCGCCGTCGTTCGGGAAGAGATGGCCGGTGTTCGTGCCCGCGGCCAGGACCAGGCCGCCGATGGCGCTGCCCAGGGAGTACCCGACGCTACGGACGACATAGTTGAAGCTCATGGCGCTCGACGTCTCGCTCCTGGGGGTGACGGCCAGGATGACGACGGGCATGGCGGCCGAGAAGCTGCCGACACCGAAGCCCAGCACGCCCATTGCTACGAACAGTTCAGCCAGGTTCGACCGGGCCGCCGCAAAGAGGACGAATCCGCCACCGATGACGACGGCGCTGCCGGCCAAGAGCAAGGGGGCGGCGATCCGTTCGCGGACCCGAGGCGTGAGCTTGCCGGCGACGAACCCCAGCACGGAGAACGGGACAAGGACCAGCCCGGCGACGAAGGTGGTCAGCCCGAAGCCGTAGCCGGCGCTGTGCGGCGTCTGCGCGTACCGGGTGATGAGCGTGAGTAGGAGGTACATGCCGATCCCGCCGACGAACATGGCGATGTTCGCCCCGGCGATCGCCGGGTGCCGTACCGCCCGGACATCGACCAGGGGCGTCTTACTGCGCAGTTCGGAGACGGTCCAGACGCAGAGCAGGAGCACGGCAACGATGGCGAGGACCACCGCCACAACGAGGTGATGGCTCCATAGGCTCGTCTCGCTGGCGAGATACAGGACGAGGAACAGTCCACCCGCCAGGACGAGCGCGCCCGCTACGTCCAGGTGAGCGGAGCGGCCTTCGGGGGCTTTGGGCATGGAGCGCCAGGCGGCCACGAAGGCGATGGCGGTGACGAACAGACCGAGGCCGTAGGCGGCGCGCACCCCGCCGAACTCGGCGAGCAGCGCGGCCAGCGGGTAGCCGACGCCGACCCCGATGATCGAGACCACCGAGATCAGGGCGATGGTGGCCGCGCTGCGCTCCTCGGGAAGATGGTCGCGGGCCACCCCCATCATCAGCGCCGTCAGACCGAGACCGACGCCTTGGGCCGCCCTACCGACAAGCAGCCACGCGAACGGCAGGGGTAGCACGGTGAGCGCACTGCCAGCGACGACGACCGCGAGCGTGGCGAGGATCGTGGCTCGTCGGTGTGGGCCGGCGCCGAGCCGGCCGAGGACGGGCGTGGCGACGGCGCCGCTCAGCAGCGCGATGGTCAGCGTCCACTGCGCGCTGTCGAGCGAGACGTGGAACGTGGTCGCCACGCTGGTGATCAGCGGCGTCCCGAGGCTGGCGACTGCCGCCACGACCAGGGCGATGAACATCAGGGAGGGGACCAGCAGCCGCGCCTCGGAGCGCTGCGGGATCGTGCTCATCGGCTGGTCCCGGTCGTGAGGTGGTCGAACACCATCTCCCACATCCGCCCAGAGCCTCCGCCGGAGTTCAGAGTGACCCTGCCGACTGGTCGCCCTGTCACTGCTTCGGCCCTTCTCGCTCTTGGCTTTCGAGCGCTTCCAGATGCCGCAGCGCCGGAAGGGCTGCCGCCAAGGCCTCGCCCTCGTCGTCAGTGAGTTTGTCGATCAACCGCGCAAACGCATCGACGCCCGCCCTTCGCCGCGCCCCGACGTAAGACGCGCCGGCCTCGGTCAGACACACCAGCGTGACCCGCTTATCGGACGGGTCGCCTCTCCGCTCGACCAGCCCGGATTCCTCCATCACCCGAACCAGGACGGTCATCGCGGGCTGGGTGACACCCTCAATCACGGCCAGATCGGTGATTCGTCGTGGGCCGGTCCTGTCCAGCGTGGCCAGGGTGGCGGCGGATGTGAGGCTCAGGTCGCGTGGAAGACGCTTCACGGCCCTGGTTGCCAGTCCGTAGAGGGCTGACCCGATTGCAGTGGAAGCGCCACGAGCGGCGCCTTGACGGCTCATGCTGGAAGCATACACGTTTTATATGAACATCTTATACATATTCCGGTGTGAACTCGAACCCGAGTCGCACTCAGCGCAAGAGGCTGGCCGGAACCGCTCGGGCGCTCGCACGTTGTCGTTCTCGGCCGTGGTTACGGCAGCGGCGAAAGCCCCTCCACGAGCCGATCCGTTCCGGGGCGCACCTCCAGTTCGAAGCGCCCGATGCTGGAGGTGACGACCATGCCGGCCCGCCGGTACAGCTGGTTGGCGCGGGTCAGGCTGTCGCTGTCGACATCGAGCCGGGCGGCGGGCAGGCCACGCTCCGCGAAGATCAGGAACGCCTCGCGCAGCAGGGCGCCACCGATGCCCCGACCGCGGGCGGCACGCAGTACGCCGAGCTGGTTGATCTCGCCGCCCTCGTCCCGGGCCCGGCCCACGCACACCCCGACGAGGTCCCCGTCGCTCTCGGCGAGTAGCCACAGCGACGGATCGAACCCGGTGTACATGACGTGCCGTTCCCACTGCGCGAAGGTGCGCGAGGCACGGCCCCAGTGGTCGGCGAAGGAGTCCTCGACAACCTGGTGGACGCGGCCCCGCTCGGCCCGGCTGCCGTCGCAGCCGCGGATCGTGACCCCGTCCGGCCGGGCCGCCGGGCGAGGCGGGTGGGCCACAAGGTCGATGTGCATCCGGTCGTGCACGCGGGCCAGGGTGTAGCCCCGGGCGCGCAACAGCCTCTCGCCGGCGCCGCCCAGGATCACGTGGTTGACCATCACCTGACGGATCCCGTCGGTGCCGGCCACGATCTCGCGGCCACGCCGCTCCATGCGCGCCACCAGTTCGGTGCCGATGCCGGCCCCGTCGTGGTCCGGACGGGTGTACCCGTCGGCGAACAGCCGACCGCTGTCCTCGTGCCATTCGATGGTGCCGTACCCGCACACCTCGTCGTGCGGGCCGCGGACCAGCCACACGTCCTGCGCCAGGTCCAGCCCCGACCACTCCTGCCGGAACTCGTCGACCTCGTAGCGGGTCGCGGTCGGGTCGCCCACCAGTTCCACGGCGTACACCAGATCCGCGATCGCCGGGATGTCCGCGGTGCTGGCGCGGCAGACCACGTAGCCAGGCTGCATGCCTGTGCTCCCTCCTGCGGCAATCCGGCCGGGCCGCCCGGGTGGCGGCCGGACCTGACGCCCGGAGCGGGCGTTCGCCCTGATACTCATCGGCGCCGGCCGCGCCGGCAACCGGATTCGCCGACCCGGGGCACCCACGACAAGGGGACCTCCGCCGCGGACACGAGGTCCACGACGGAGGTCCCGTCGCTGTGGCGTCGGCCGCCCGGTGTGGGCGCCGACACCGGAGGTCAGCCGCGTACCGCGCTCTCCCCGGCCGGTTCGAGCTCCGCGGGCGCGGCGGGTTCCCCCGACTCGCGCAGGCCGAACCGGTCGTGCAGCCGTCGCAGCGGTCCGGGTGCCCACCAGTTCGCCCGGCCCATCAGCCGCATGAACGCCGGCACCAGCAGGACCCTGATCACGGTGGCGTCGACCAGTACGGCGAGGGCCATGCCGAGACCGATCTCCTTGACCGAGGTGATCCCGGACGAGGTGAACGCCAGGAACACGATGGCGATCAGGAGCGCCGCGGCGGTGATGAGTCGACCGGTACGTTCCAGGCCCGCGGCCACCGCTCCGGTGTTGTCGCCACCGCGGTCGTACTCCTCCTTGATCCGCGACAGCAGGAACACCTCGTAGTCCATGGACAGGCCGAACGTGATGCAGAACAGCAGCATCGGCACCGTCCAGATGACCGCGTCGGTGACGATGAAGTCGCCGAACAGGCTGCGCAGGTGGCCGTCCTGGAAGATCCAGACCAGTGCGCCGAACGTCGCGGAGAGGCTCAACGTGTTGAGGATCAACGCCTTCAGCGGCATCACCAGGCTGCCGGTGAGCAGGAACAGCACCAGGAACAGGCTGACCACGACCACCGCGATCACCCAGGGCAGGCTGCTGGCGATCGAGGACTGCGCGTCGACGAGCTGGGCCGCGTCGCCGGACACCCGGATCGGCTGGGGCGACGACCCGTCCCGGATGTCGCGGACGAGCTGCTGGGTGTCGTCGGACAGCGGGTCGTCCGGCTTGGTCACCACGGTCAGGTACGTGGCGTCGGCGGTGGCGTACCGTCCCGCCGTCGGCGAGGGCGGCGCGACCTGGCTGCCGTCGGCGAAGCTGCCGGCGAGCGAGTCGACCCGGGACACCTTCGACATCCTGGACAGCTTCGTCGCGTAGTCGCTCACGGTGCTCGTGTCGCTGGCCCCGACGCCGTCCAGGTACACGGTGAGCGGGTGGAACTCACGGTCGTCGAAGTCTCGCTTGAGCACATCGCCGACCTGCGCGGACTCCGCCGCGCGCGGCATCACCCGCTCGTCGGGCAGGGTGATGCGCAGGTGCAGGAACGGCGAGCCGAGGATGCCGAGCACCACCACGCCCAGCAGCAGGATGACGACCGGTCGGCGCATCACCCCGGTGGCCAGCCGGTACCAGAAGCCGGCGTGCATCGGCCGGGCCGCCTTCGGCTTGCGGATCCGCAGCTTGTCGATGCGCTTGCCGAGGACCGCGAGCAGCGCCGGGAGCACCGTCATCGAGCCGATGGCGGCCAGCAGCGTGACCGGGATCCCGGCGTACGCGAAGGAACGCAGGAAATAGAACGGGAACAACAGCAGCCCGGACAGTGCCAGCGCGACCACCAGTGCGGAGAACATCACCGAGCGGCCGGCGGTACGCAGGGAGGTGGCGATCGCGGTGGGTACGTCGGCGCCGCTGGCCAGTTCCTCCCGGTACCGGGAGATGATCAGCAGGCTGTAGTCGATCGCGAGGCCCAGCCCGAGGCCGATCGTCACCTCCATCGCGAACACCGACACCGAGGTGAACGTGGTCATCGTGCGCAACGTCAGGATCGTGCCCAGCATGATGACCACGGCCAGCGCCAGCGGTACCAGCGCCGCGACGATGCCGCCGAAGACCACGACGAGGACGACCAGGGTGATCGGGAAGGCGATGGACTCCGCCTTGACCAGGTCCTGCTGGGACTGGTCGGACAGTTCCTGGTTGACCTCCGCGGTGCCGCCGAACCGGATCTTCAGCCCGTCGACGGTGCCGTGGTAGTCGGGCCGCAACCGTTTCAGGGTCTTGGTGACGACATCGTCGTCACCGGTCAGCCGCGCCACGATGACCGCGCGGTTGCTGTCGTCGGAGCGCAGCGCGCGGGCCTTGCCCGCCACCCAGTACGAGTTGACGTCCTTGACCCCGGACTCGTCGGCGAGGTCCTTGGTCACCCGTACGCCGGCCGCGGCCACCTCCGGGTCGTCCACCCCACGCTTGTCCGTGACCAGCAGGACCAGGTTGGCGTCCCCGGTGTGGAACTCGTGGTGCAGCGCGGAGGTCGCCCGCGCCGACTCGGTGTCCGGGTCGGTGTACCCACCGACCGAGAGCCGGGTCGACAGGTCACCGCCGAAGATGCCGCTGAGGGCCAGAAACACCAGCGTGGCCGCCAGTACGATCCAGCGTCGTCGGACCAGAACCTGTGCCGCCCGTTCAATCATCCTGTCTCCTGGTACGTGGAGTGGCCGGCGCGCCCGGTCAGGCGCTCCCGGCAGGTTTGCTGCGCGCCGGTTTGCCGGCCGTGGCCAGCACCGGCAACTTCCCGGAAAGGTAGAGCTCACGACAAAGGCCGCGCTGTCTCTTTCCGGAGCTGGTCTTCGGGATGGTCGACGGTGGGCAGACCACGATCTCGGTCGGCGGCACGGCCATGGTCCTGCGCAGTTCCGCGAGCAGGTTCGCCGCCACCTCGCCGGCGCGTTCGGCGCCCCGGTTCGTCTCCGCCACCAGCACCATGTGTTCGGTGCCGGGCAGCGCGAACGCGATGGTGTTGCCGGACCGGACCCCGTGCACCCGCTCGGCCTCGGTCTCGAACTCCTCCGGGTACAGGTTGCGCCCGTTGAGGATGATCATGTCCTTGCGGCGCCCGCAGATCACCAGCCCGTCGGGGCTCAGGTAGCCCAGGTCGCCGGTGCGCAGCCTGCCGTCGACGATGACCAGGTCGGTGGCTTCCTTGTTCTCCCAGTAGCCGGCCATCACGCCGGGGCCGTCGATCTCGATCTCGCCGACGGTGAACTCGGGCAGCGGCGTACCGTCCTCGCCGCGGATCACGATCTCGGTGCCGGGCACCGGGTAGCCGCACGCCACGAGCTTCCGGGCGTTCGGGGCGCCCGACTCGACCAACGTGGCCCGTCCGTCGCGGGTCAGTTCGTCGCCGTCGACCCAGTGCACCGCCACCGGCGTGTTCGGCGGGCGCAGCGTCACCGCCAGTGTCGCCTCGGCCATGCCGTACACCGGGCACGGCGAGTTCGGGTTCAGTCCGTACCGGGCGCCCGCCTCGACGAACGCCTCCAGGCTGGCCGCGTCGATGGGCTCGGCGCCGTTGAGCGCCCACCGCAGGCTGGACAGGTCCAGCTCGTACGAGGAGCGGCGCAGCAGGCGCCCGGCCAGCGCGTACGCGAAGTTCGGCGCGGTGGTGATGGCGACCCGGTAGCGGGACGCGGCGACCAGCCAGCACAGCGGGCTGTTGAGGAAGTGCTCGGGCGCCAGCAGGACGCAGTCCGAGCCGCGGGAGATCACCGCGATCATGCCGATGATGCCCATGTCGTGGTGCAGCGGCAGCCAGATCATGCCCGGGTCGGTCGGGTCGACACCGTAGCTGGTCCAGATGCCGCACGTGTTGCCGAGCAGGTGGCGGTGTGTGATGGTGGCGGCCCGCGAGGGGCCGGTGGTGCCGGAGGTGAACTGCAGCAGCGCGAGCGCGTCCGGGTCGTCGGGCAGCGGCTCGTCGAGGACCGGGCCACCCTCGGCGGTGACCTCGCCCAGCGACACCACGACCGGGCCGTCCTCGGTGTCGCCACCCGCGGCGGTGAACGCCGCGCCGAACTCCTCGGCGAAGGAGTCGGTGACGCAGACCAGGGTGGCGCCGGCGGCCTCGATCCGGCGGCGCATGTCGGCGGCGTAGCGCTCGATGGGCTGGCGACGACCCGGCAGCGGCAGCACCACCACCGCGGCGCCCGCGTACCAGGTGCCGAACAGCGCCATCAGCAGCGGCTCGTCGGTGGTCGACAGCAGGCACACCCGGTCGCCGGGGCGTACGCCACGCTGCCGGAGCTGGTGGGCCACCTGTCGGGCCCGGGTGTCCAGCTCCCCGTACGTGATCCGGCGTTCGGCCATCTCGTTGTCGAGCAGGAAGATGCCCCGGCCGGTACTGACGATGTGGGCGATGACACCCGGGATCGTGGCCGCGCCGTAGTAGTCGGC
The DNA here is from genome assembly GCA_049582705.1 of Actinocatenispora sp. Lineage (GTDB taxonomy): Bacteria > Actinomycetota > Actinomycetes > Mycobacteriales > Micromonosporaceae > Actinocatenispora. The sequence continues at coordinate 11,380 of JBAUUM010000252.1, read as the reverse complement.
GTAGTCGACCGTGACCGGCCACGGCTTGTAGCTGGCGGCGACCTGGTCGGTCTGGGTGGACATCGCGCCTCCCGGCGGGTACGGATGCTCTCTGACGGTGCACGTCGGGTCCGCGCTCACTCCTGGATCGCCCGACGGAACATCGGGATCACCACCGCCTGCGTGATCACGATCGCGCCGACGAGTACGGCGACCGCCATCAGCAGTGGGCGGCCGGCGTGCCCGGACATCACGGCGCGGGTGCCCTCGACGACGTAGGTGAACGGGTTCCACTTCGCCACCGTCACCAGCCAGTTCGGCAGCAGGTAGGCGGGTACCGGGGCGGGGCTGGTGAACATCAGCAGGATGAACAGCGGCGACATGGCCAGCGGCGCCTGCGGGTTCCAGGTGGCCAGGGCGACGATGTAGAACAGCCCGCCGTACCCGACCGACCACACCGAACAGATCAGCAGCACACCGAGCGCGCCGCCCACCCCGTCGACCCGCGCGCCGAGCAGCAGGCTGACCACCAGTACCACGACCGCGGCGGGCAGCACCCGGACCGCGTCGAACAGCAGCCGGGAGGCCAGAATCGCGTTCGGCCGGATGTTGAGCAGCTTCATCCGGTCCAGGAAACCGGTCTGCACGTCGAGCACGAGCGCGGTGGCCGAGTAGCCGGAGCCCATCATGCCGGCCAGCAGGAGCATGCCCGGCGCCATGTACGCGGTGTAGGGATGCACGGGGAAGCCGGGCAGGGTCGCCACCCGCTGGTACGACGACGCCACCAGCGTCTCGGCGAACAGCGGGAACAGCACGGGGAACAGGAAGGCGATGACCGGGCTGCGGACGCCCTCGCGGAAGTTGCGGCGAAACAGCGTCCAGGTCTCCGCGGCGAAGCCACGCGGCGGGGCCGCCGGATCCGTACCGGAGGAGGTGGCCGGGCTGGTCTGCTCGACGGTCGCGGACCGGGTCATGTCAGCGTCCCCTCCCCGGGGTGACGATGCTGCGCTGGATGGCCGCGACGCCGGCGGCGACGGCCGTCGAGGAGTCACGCACCAGTTGGTCACCGGTGATGCGGAGGAACACGTCCTCCAGGGTCGGTGTCGCGACCGTGACCGCGGTGTCGGGCACCGCCAGCTCCCGCAGCCCGGTGAGCGCGGACGCCAGGTCGGTGCCGGTGTCCAGGTCGATGCGCACCACGTTCGGGCCCTCCAGGGCGCAGGCCTCCCCGAACCTGGCGAGCAGGCCGGCGCGCACCTCGGCGTCGGACACAGCACAGCGCAGGACCCGGCCGCCGTACGAGCTCTTCAGCCCGGTGGGGCTGTCGACCACGGCGAGCTCACCGTGATCGAGGATGCCGACCCGGTCGGCCAGCTCGTCCACCTCGTCGAGGTACTGGCTGGTCAGCAGGATGGCGGTGCCCTCGCCGGCGAACTGGCGAAGCCAACCCCACAACGCCCGGCGGCTCTGCGGGTCCAGTCCCGTGGTGGGCTCGTCGAGGAACAGCACCCGCGGCCGGCGCATCAGCGACAACGCGATGTCCAGGCGCCGCCGGGTGCCGCCGGAGTACGTGGCGGCCACCTTGTCGGGGTCGAACTGGAACACGTCGATCAGCTCGCCGATCCGGTCCCGGGCGGCCGCGCCCTTCAGTCCGGACAGCCGGGCCACGAAGTCCAGGTGCTCGCGTCCGGTCATCAGGTCGTCGAGCGCGACCTGCTGCAGCGACACCCCGATCTCGGCGCGCACCCGGGCCGGGTCGCGGGTGACGTCGTGTCCGCAGACCACGGCCTGTCCGCTGGTCGGGGCGGCGAGCGTGGTCAGGATGCGGATCATGGTGGTCTTGCCGGCGCCGTTGCGGCCCAGGCAGCCGAAGATCTCACCGGCGCCGACCGTCAGGGTCACCGAACTCAGGGCGGCGGTACCGTCCGGGTACACCTTGCCCAGGTCAACGGTGCCGATCACGTCGTCTGTCACGCGTACTCCCCGGTCATCGCCACCTCAGGCACGACGATCATCACAGCCGGGCGGCGCGCTGCCCAGAGCCTGGTGAGCACACGGATTCGGGCTACGGATGGCCTCTCGGTGGTGCCCGATCGAGCAGGTCGTCGAGCCGATCGAACGGCATCTCGGCTGAGGCTGTCGCGCGCGGTACGCGGCACGATCCGCTTGTGTGCGGCGCCCGTACGGGGTTCCGACCGGTGGAGGAGCAGGCCATGCCCGTGTTTCCCAGTAGTGAGTGGCTGGACGCGTACGTCGATGCCATCAACACCTCGGCTGACTTCGCCGAGGCGGCCAAGACGTTCCGGGCCGACCTGTCGTACGTCTTCGAGGCCGACCCGGACTACGGCCACGAGACCGACGTGTGGGCGCGGGCCGGCGTCAAGGACGGCGTATGCGAGTGGTGGCACTACGACGTGCCCCCGGAGGAGGGCGCGAAGGCCGAGTTCATACTCCGCGCGCCGTACTCGATGTGGCGCGAGATCATCCTCGGTGAGGTCGACCCGATGGAGGCGATGCTCGACGGCGACCTGGCCGTCACCGGGCACCTGCCCACCCTGCTGCGCTACGTGCGGGCCGCCAACGAGCTGGTCACGCTCGCCGCGGCGGTGTCGACGAACTTCGAGGGCGAACCGCTCGCCGAGCCCACGGCCGGCGCGGCGAGCGCGACGGGCTGAGCCATGGCGCTGGTCGACTGCACCGCCGGCGGGAGCCGGTGGACGTTCGAGGTGGAACGCGACGGGTCTGGCCCCGCAGTGCTGCTGCTGCACGGCCTGCTGACCGACAGCCGGGTCTGGCGGCCGCTGCGCGAGGCGCTGGCCGACCGGTACACGCTGGTGTGCGTCGACGCCCCCGGGCACGGCGGTAGCCCCGCGCGGGACGCGGACTTCCGCCTCGAGGAGGAGGTCGACGCGCTGGTCGCGCTGCTCGACACGCTCGGCGTGCCCGGCCCGGTCGCCTGGGTGGGGCACTCGATGGGTGGGATGAAGGCGATGCGCGCCGCGCTGCGGCATCCCGACCGGGTGGCCGCGCTCGGGCTGATCTCGACCCAGCCGTACCTGGAACCGGACCGCACCGCCGCGCCGTACCTGGCGATGGTGGAGGCGGCGCAGACCTGGGGCGTGGACATCGACCTGGCCGAGGTGATCGGCAAGCTCAACTTCGGCAAGGCGTACCTGGCCTCCGACGCGGGGCAGGAATGGGTCCGGCACTTCACCCGGGTCACCGGGGACGCACTCGCACCGACCGCGCATTCGGTGTTCCGCCGGGAGGACATCTCCGAGCGGATGGGCGAGCTGACCGCGCCCACCCTGATCGTGCACGGCACCGAGGACATCCCGATCCGGATCAAGGTGGCCCGCTCGTACGCCGAGCTGGTGCCCGCCGCCCGGATGGTCGAACTGGACGGGTGCGGGCACACGCCGCCGTGTGAGCGGCCGGACGCCGTCGCGGCCCTGCTCGGCGAGTTCCTCGACGGCTCCCTTCGGGCTCCGGACACGGCACGGGCCGAGCCGGTCCCGGTTCCAGACAGCTGACCAGCCATGACGCGGCCGTCCCGGCCGTCGGGTTCGACCATACGAGGAGGATGCCGTGTCGGCAGACACCACGGACTTCGAGGAACTCAACCGGGTCATCAAGACCGGCTCCAAGGCCGATCTGTTGACCTTCATCAGCGAGTACGAGGGGGGCGGCGACGGCCTGCTCGCCACCGTGTTCCGTCAGATGCCGGACTTCTTCCGGCCGGACAAGGCGCGCGGTCAGCAGGCCGACTTCCAGTACCGGATCACCACCGACACCGGGGTGCACGAGTACTTCGTCCGGGTGCACGACGGCGTCTGCGAGTCGGGTCCCGGCACCGTCGAGACGCCGCGGGTGACGATGACGGTCAAGCTGCCCGAGTTCCTGCGGCTGCTGACCGGCAAGCTCAGCGGCATGCAGGCCTTCCTGACCGCGAAGGTGCGCCTGACCGGCGACATGTTCTACGCGATGAAGTTCGAGCAGTGGTTCGACCGGCCCTGAGTCGGCGCCGGGTGGTGTGACACGCGGCCCGGACCGGTGGCGGGGAAGCTGACCCCGCCAGAGGTCCGGGCCGTCGTCGCGTCCGGGACACGGCATGAGTGCGCCCGTCCGGAACTCCGGACGGGCGCGCTCAGCGGTACGACCCGCTCACACCTGAGGTGTCAGCGACCTGAGCCGGTAGGTGACCCGGACCCGGTAGTACGCCCGCGAACTGTCCGAGATCTGCACGTAGGTGTCCTGCTTGCGGACCATCTTGAGGTACGTGCCGGTCTGTGAGTCGAACCAGACGTCGGCGACCGCGGTGCCCTTGACGTCGCCGGTCACCGTGCTGTCCAGTACGACGTGGTACGCGGTGCGTTCCTTGCCGGCGACCGGTAGCTTCTCGGCGCCCTTGAACGTGATCGTGATCTTCGACGGGTCCTTCTTGCCGGCGTGGCAGACCGCGTAGTTCTTGCCGTTCGGGCTGTCCGCCTTGCCACCCACCTGCACCATGCCCGGGCGGCAGACGTGCTTCATCGAGCGGGCGACGCTGCCGAAGGTGATGTCCGAGATGTGCGCGAGGCACAGGAACTCCCCGGGCGCGCTGCACTGCACGTGCCCGTCGCTGTACTCCTTCGCAGCCTGGAAGGCCAGTTCCCAGCCGCAGCCGCCGTCCCGGCGTACCGTCGCCGCCGTCACGTCGGGGAAGGTACGACGGTACTTCTGGCCGTTGTACTCGACCCAGTCCCCACCCGTGGTGTCGTAGCTGTAGACACCCTCGGCCGGCGGCTTGAAGCCGACGATCTTCGACGACGGCGCCACCGGCATCGTGCTCGGCGCCTTGACGTCGGGGTGGATCGGGCCGGGGTGCGCCCGGTAGTTCTTGACGGCCTGCGCGATGGAGATCGGCGTGAGCTTCGCCTTGAACGGCGAGTCGGGCGCGTACGAGACGTACACGAACACGCCCGCGGCGATCAGGACCAGCACCAACGGGATGACGCTGAGCCACCGGTACCGGCTCGGGCGACGCCCGGCGCGCGGGTTCGGCATGTGTTCTCCTCTCAGGGCAGCAGGGGTACGACCTCCGCCGCCAGCCACTCCAACGTGTCGACCGCCTCGCGTGGCCGCATGTTCAGGTCCAGGACCAGCAGGTCGATGCCGACCTGCTGGTACCGGGTGAACTCGCCCGCGACCTCGTCGGCGGTACCGGTGATGTTCTTGCGGTCGGACATGAAGTTCATGACCGGGAACGGCGGCAGCAGCCCGCGCCGCGCGGAACGCATGATCGTGCCCGGGTCCCGGCCGGCCTCCTCGGCGTACCGGTCGATCAACGCCGCGGACGGCGGGATCTCCTCCGGGTACACCTCGTGGCCGAGCCAGCCGTCACCGAGCCGACCGACCCGCCGCAGCGCCGGTTCGGTGTTGCCGCCCACGTAGATCGGTGGCCCCGACTCGGAGTGGTTGCGGCTGGTCAGCCACATGTCGGTGAAGTCGACGAACTTCCCGTGGTAGGACACCGGCTTGTCGGCCTGCCACAGCGTCCGCAGCACCTCGATGTACTCGTTGGTGCGGGCGCCCCGCTCGCGGCGCGGCACGCCGACCGTCTCGAACTCCTCGTCCATCCAGCCGATCCCGACCCCGAGCGCCGCGCGACCGAGCGAGAGCTGGTCCAGCGCGGCCAGCTCGCCGGCCAGGATGACGGGGTTGCGGTACGGCAACGCCAGCACGTGGGTGCCGAACTGGATCCGCTCGGTGACGCCGGCGACCACGCCCATCACGGCGATGGGGTCCAGCCAGGCGACGCCCCAGTTGTACGCGTCAGAGGTGGTCGCGCGTGGGTACAGGCAGGTCGAGTGGCGTTCGGCGGGCAGCGCCACATGACTGCTGATCCACAGCGAGTGGAAGCCGAGCCGGTCGGCGGCCGTCGCCACGTCGATCAGGTACCGGCGCCTGCCGGCGGGGCCAACGGTCGGCAGAGAAATCCCGAGGTCCATCGCACACACTCCACTCTGGGTCTGCGCCATCGTCGGACGCCGGGGGGCTACCGGGAAGTCCAGGGTGACTAGCACTATCGCGGGGGGTGCGCGAGCCGTACGAGGTAACCGATCGGGTCCGAAGTCCGCGCGCCGATCGGGGCTGTCGCGCGCGTGCGGCGCGTAGCACGGTGAACGCCAGCAGGATTCCGCCGGCGGACCGTGCCGGGACGCGACGAGCTGGAGATGGCCGGATGACCCGCGCGCCGAACCGAGTGAGTGCCAGCCGGATCCGGATGTTGCTCGCGATCGGGTTGGTCGTCAACTTCGTGGGCTTCGTCTACGACCAGGCGTGGCACGCCACCCACCTGCAGATCGTGCCGATCCTCCCGATCAAACTGCTGAGCGTGCACAGCGGGATCTATCTGGGCGCCCTGATCGTGACGGTGACCGTCGTGATCGCGTTCGCCCGGCGTGCCTTCGACACCGGCGGCGAGTGGGCCGGCCTGGTCGTGCTCGCCGTGGGGCTGGCGTTGGAGTTCCTCGGCGACGGCACCGACATGTGGGCGCACGGGCACGGCTACGAGCGGGACCTGTTCCACAACTTCATCTACTCCGGCGCCGGCGTGACCGTGGTCGGGTACCTGATCATCCAGCTGGTGCATCTGCTCGGTAGGGCCGGGGACCCCGGCACCGAGGTGGACGCGGACCAGACCACGCCCGCCGACCCGGCCGGCACCCGATCGTCGTGAGCTCAGGGAGGCCCCTCGTGTACGACGCCATCGTCGTCGGTGCCCGGTGCGCCGGATCCACCACCGCCATGCTGCTGGCCCGTGCCGGGCACCGGGTGCTGCTGCTCGAACGGGGTCGCTTCCCCAGCGACACGATGTCGACGCACTACGTGCACCAGCCCGCGGTCGCGCGCCTGGCCCGGTGGGGGCTGCTGGAGCGGTTGCAGGCCACCGGTTGCCCGCCGATGGAGCTGGCGCGCTGGACGCTCAACGACGTGTCGTTCACCGGCTGCTGCCCGCCCGTGGACGGCATCCGCGCGGCGTACGGGCCCCGCCGGTACGTGCTGGACACGATGCTCGCGCACGCCGCGGCCGAGTCGGGCGCCGAACTGCGGGAGGACTGCAACGTCACCGGCCTGGTGGAAGAGGACGGCCGGGTCACCGGCGTCCGGATCTCCTCCGGCGGAGTCGAGAGCGTCGAGCACGCCCGCGTGGTGATCGGCGCGGACGGTGTCGACTCGATCGTCGCCAAGACCGTCGAGGCCCGCATGTACGAGGACAACCCGACGCTGAGCTGCCTGTACTACACGTACTGGAGCGGTTTCACCGCCGACTACGAGATCTACGTCGGTGGCGGGCACGCGGTCGGCGTGGTCCCCACCAACGACGAGAAGGTCATGGTGGGCATCCAGTGGCCCCGGGCGGAGTTCGACGAGGTGCGTCGCGACATCGAGGCGCAGTACATGAAGACGCTGTACGCCACCGCGCCGGCCATGGTGGACCGGATCGAGGCGGGCAGGCGTGAGGAGCGGTTCACCGGTACCGGCCGGCTGCCCAACTTCTACCGCCAGGCCAACGGGCCCGGCTGGGCGCTGGTCGGCGACGCCGGCTACCACAAGGACCCGGTTGGCGCGTACGGGATCAGCGACGCGCTCAACCACGCGGAACTGCTCGTCACACACCTGGACCCGGCACTGCGCGGGGAAGGGCCGATCGACGACGCGCTCGCCACGTTCGGCGAGGAACGCGACCGGGAGTCGATGCCGCGCTACCAGTTCAACCTGGAGGCGGCGAAGTTCGACCCGATGCCCGAACTGCTGGACATCCTCCGGGCGGTACGCGGCGACCAGACACAGCTCGACCGGTTCCTGGGCATGATCGCCGGCCTGTACACCCTCGAGGAGTTCTTCACCGAGGAACTCATCGACAAGGCCGTCGCGGACAACGAGTCACTGGCCGTCGCCGAGTAGCGGTCGGGCCTTCGCGCGGACGAACGGAGGTACGCGGCGGTGTACGACGCGATTGTGGTGGGCGCCCGGTGCGCCGGGTCCGGCACGGCGATGCTGCTGGCCCGTGCCGGGCACCGGGTACTGATGCTGGACCGGGCCCGGTTCCCCAGCGACACGATGTCCACGCACTACCTGCACCCACCGGCGATGGAACGGCTGTCGCGGTGGGGGCTGCTGGACCGGCTGGCGGCGACCGGCTGCCCACCGATGGACAAGGTCCGGATCCGGGTCAACGACGTCCACCTGAGCAGCCCGATCCCGGTGGTCGACGGCGTCGGCGTCTCCTACGCCCCACGCCGACGGGTCCTGGACAGCATGCTGATCGAGGAGGCCACCGCGGCCGGCGCCGAGCTGCGGGAGGACTGCAACGTCACCGGCCTGGTGGAGGAGGACGGCCGGGTCACCGGCGTCCGGATCTCCTCCGGCGGAGTCGAGAGCGTCGAGCACGCCCGCGTGGTGATCGGCGCGGACGGCCTGGACTCGATCGTCGCCAGGACCGTGGGTGCCGGCACCTACGACGAGTTCCCGGCGTTGAGCTGCGCCTACTTCTCGTACTGGAGCGGCCTCGCCGCACCGGACTACGAGATCAGTACCAACGGCAACCGCGGTGTCGGTGTCGCGCCGAGTAACGACGGCCTCGTGGTGATCGGCGTGCAGTGGCCCCGGGCCGAGTTCGACCGGGTGCGCCACGACGTGGAGAACCAGTACCGCGAGGCGGTCCGGATCGCCTCGCCGGACCTGGCGGACCGGCTCGACGAGGCGACCCGTGAGGAGCGGTTCGTCGGCACCGGCCGGCTGCCCAACTTCTACCGCCAGGCGTACGGCCCGGGCTGGGCGCTGGTCGGCGACGCCGGGCACCACAAGGACCCGGTCGGCGGGTACGGCATCAGCGACGCCCTGGCGCACGCGGAGCTGCTCGCGGCCCGGCTGGACGAGGCGTTGCGCGGCGACCGGCCGATGGACGAGGCGCTCGCCGGGTACGCCGAGGAACGCGACCGCGAGTCGATGTCGCGGTACCAGTTCAACCTGGAGGCGGCAAAGTTCGATCCGCTGCCCGAGCTGCTCAACGTCCTGCACGTGATCGAGGGCGACCGGGAGCAGATGCAGCGCTTCTTCGGCCTGGTGTCCGGGGTGCTCGCGATGGACCAGTTCTTCACCGACGAGCTGATCGACAAGGCGATGGCCGCGGACCAGTCGGCGCTGTCGGGCGAGTCCGAGCTGCCCACCGCCGCACTGTCCTGAACGGAGTTGCGATGGGTCGTCCTCCCGCCACCGAGCTGGCGCCCGGCGTGTACCGGATCCCGACCACGCCGGGCGACTTCGTCAACGTGTTCGCGTTCGTCGACGACGACGGCCAGGTGACCCTCGTCGACTGCGGGTACTTCACCGCGCCGAAGCGGATCGTGGCCGCGCTGCGGCACATCGGCTCCGACCCGTCGAACGTGACCCGGATCCTGCTCACCCACGCGCACGGTGACCACGCGGGCGGGGTCGCCAAGCTGCGGAAGCTGACCGGCGCGTCCGTCGCGGTGCACCCGCGGGAGGCCGACAACGTACGGACCGGGAAGCCGCCGGACGTGGAGCGGCTCACCCTGTTCGCGCGGCTGACCAGGATGCTGCCGGGCGACTCGTTCACCCCGGTCGAACCGGACGAGGAACTCCACGACGGTCAGACCATCCCGGTCGCCGGCGGCGTGCAGGTGATCCACACCCCGGGACACACCCCCGGCCACGTGTCACTGCTGCACCGACCGACCGGGGTACTGCTCACCGGCGACTCGCTGTTCAACTGGCGCGGCCGGATGTCGCTGCCGTCCCTGACGTACTGCGCCAGTGTGGGGCTGACGAAGGAGTCCGCGCGGGCACTGGGCGAGCTGGAGTACGACCTGGTCGGGTTCACCCACGGGCCGGAGATCCGGGACCGGGCCCGCGAGTCGGTCCGCGGTTTCCTGCGTACCCAGGGGCTCGGTCCGGTGGCGCGGTCCACGTGACCGGGTAGGGGTCGGTCGCCCGGTCACGTGGTGGCCCGTCCGACGGCCCGGTCACGTCGGGCGGCTCTGTCACGTCCGGTGGCTCCGTCTCGTCCTGTCGGCAGATGTTGTCGATCGACGGAGCCAAGTGATGAACGTAGTGCTGTGGGTCGCCCAGATCCTGCTCGCCGTGGTGTTCCTGCTGTCCGGGAGCATCAAGATCTCCTGGGCCAAGCAACGGCTGATCTCGTCCGGCCAGACCGGCGTCGCACCCTTCCCGGTGCCGGTCATCCGGTTCGTCGCCGCGTGTGAGCTGCTCGCGGTGCTCGGCCTGCTGCTCCCCCGCCCGACCGGCGTCGCTCCGGTGCTGACACCGCTGGCCGCCGTCGGCCTGGCGGTCGTGATGGTCGGCGCCATGATCAGCCATGGCAGCCTGCTGCGCGCCGATCTCGCCGCCGGCCGCGGCTCCAGGGAGGCCGTCAACGTGGGCGCGAACGTCTTCTTCCTCGCCGTCTGCGTCCTCGTCGCCGTCGGGCGCTTCGCGACCGCGTAGTCGCCGCTGCGGTGCGCGGGTCTCACACCGCCTCCGTCACGACGGTGGCGGACTGTGGGGCCTGCTCCGGCCGCCGGGCCATCCGGGACCATTCGCGGCTCAGGCCCGGCAGCACGACTGCCACCAGATAGCAGCCGCCGACGATCCACAGCGCGCCGGACAGGCCGGCCATCGCCGTGAGCGCCGCGCCGACCAGGCCGCCGAACGGGATGCCGGACCAGGACAGCCCCTGGGTGAGGGTCTTGACCCGGCCCAGCAGACCCGTGGGGATCCGCTCGTAGGTCACCGCCCCGATGATCGGGTTGATGAACCCGGAACCGAGGCCGCCGACCGCGAACACGGCCAGCAGCGGCCACAGCGGGAACCCGAGGGCCATCGCGGCGAACCGCGGTACGCCCCCGATCACGAACCCGATCAGGTACACGGCACGGCGCGGCAGCCGCTCGCCCAGCCCGGCCGCGGCCAGGCTGGCCACGATGGAGGCGCCGCCGAAGACGCTCACGGTCAGTCCGACCAGCGCCGGGCCGTGCCCGGACGCCTTGGCCCACACCGGAAGCAGTACCGCCATGAACGCCTGGTCGAGCAGGTTCGTCACCGCCACCATGCCGACGATCGCGCGCAGCAGGCCCTCGTGGCGCAGGAAGCTCGCCCCCTCCCGCAGCTGCCGCAGGTAGCCGTCGGGCTTCTCCCCCGGCTGTGCCGGCAGTTCCGGCTCCGGGTCGGTGAGGGTGACCGCGACGATCAGCGCGCCGAGCCCGAACAGCGCCGCCGTGGCGAACAGCGCGTAGACGCTGCCGAAGGCGGCCACGACCACACCGGCGATCGCGGGCCCCACCGTGGTGGCGGTGCGTTCCACCGCGCCGGTCAGGCCGGTACCGCGCTCCAGCGG
>JBAUUM010000251.1:0-2854 GCA_049582705.1 Actinocatenispora sp. | reverse complement strand
AAGCGAGCCGAGGCCCATTCGTCGGCTCGCAAGCCGCCGGACGGCGCCGTGTGCGTCAGCACACAAGCCGGGCGGCGGCGCCGCGAGCAGGCGAAGGGGCCCGGCGCAGCGACCTCGAACTAAATAGAGCGGGTGATGGTCTGGTCGCGGCCGGGGCCTACGCCGACGATGCTGATGGGGACGCCGCAGAGTTCTTCGATCCGTTCGACGTAGCGCTGTGCGTTCTCCGGTAGTTCGTCGAACTTGCGGGCGCCGGAGAGGTCCTCCGTCCAGCCGTCCAGTGATTCGTAGACGGGGCGCGCGTGGTGGAAGGCGGTCTGGGTCATCGGCATGTCGTCGTAGCGTTCGCCGTCGACGGCGTAGCCGACGCAGATCGGTACCCACTTCAGGCCGGACAGGACGTCCAGTTTGGTGAGGACCATGTCGGTGAGGCCGTTGACGCGTACGGAGTAGCGGGCGACGACGGCGTCGAACCAGCCGGTGCGGCGCGGGCGGCCGGTCGTGGTGCCGTACTCCTTGCCGACCTTGGCCAGGTGTTCGCCGGCCTCGTCGTGCAGTTCGGTCGGGAAGGGGCCGGAGCCGACGCGGGTGGTGTACGCCTTGCTGACGCCGATGACCCGGTCGATGCGGGTGGGCGGGACGCCGCTGCCGACGCAGGCGCCGCCGGCGGTCGGGTTGGACGAGGTGACGAACGGGTACGTGCCGTGGTCCAGGTCGAGCAGCGTGGCCTGGGCGCCTTCGAGCAGTACCGTCTTGTCGTCGCGGAGCGCCTGGTCGAGTACGAGCCGGGTGTCGGCGATGTGTGGGGTGAGCCGCTCGGCGTAGCCGAGGTATTCGGCGCAGATCGCGTCGAGGTCGATGGCCTTCCGGTTGTAGACCTTGACCAGGACCTGGTTCTTCTCGCGTACCGCGGCCTCGAGCTTCTTGGCGAGGATGCCCGGGTCGAGCAGGTCCTGCATCCGGATGCCGATCCGGGCGATCTTGTCGGCGTAGGCGGGGCCGATGCCGCGCCCGGTGGTGCCGATCCGGGCGTCGCCGAGGTACCGCTCGGTCAGTTTGTCCATGATCCGGTGGTACGGCATGATCAGGTGCGCGTCGGCCGAGATGAGGAGTTTCTCGGTGGAGACCCCGCGCTCGGCCAGCGCGTCCATCTCGTCGATGAGGACCTTCGGGTCCACCACGACGCCGTTGCCGATGACCGGGACCACGTCCGGTGTGATGACCCCGGACGGCAACAGGTGCAGTGCGAACCGCTGCCCGTCCGGCGTGACGATCGTGTGTCCGGCGTTGTTTCCGCCCTGATAGCGGACGACGTAGTCGACCCGGTCACCGAGATGGTCGGTGGCCCGGCCCTTGCCCTCGTCGCCCCACTGCCCCCCGACGACCACTATCGCTGGCATGTCGTCCGCCCTCCGTGCGTCGAGTCCTGCCAACCGAACTCTATGCGCTGCCCCCGCCTCCGGGAGCACTGCCTGGCCATCTGGCCCCCGTGGGCGTGGTCCGGGCGCTCAGTAGGGTCAGGGACGTGGGTATCGAGGTGGTACTGCTGAGCCTGGGGCACGGGTCGGACTGCGACGACGCGTGCGGCGGGGACGGGGGCTGCGCGGGCGGCTGCGGCGGCAACGCCGACCTGACCGGCGGGGTGCGGGTACCGGTGCTGACGTGCCGGGACGCACTGCGGGCCGGCGGCGCCTCGGTGCGCATCGTGGAGGCCAACTCCGACGGGGAGATCGATCAGGTCATCGAGGACAGCCTGGTCGATTCGGACGGTCGGCTGGTGGTGGTCGGCAACACCGACGGCGAGCCCCGCGCGGTGGTGCGGCGGATGTTGCGCCGGTTCGCGCCGCCACCCAGCAGACGGCCGGACGACCTGCCCGCCGGGCGTACCGTGCCGGACCTGCCGCCGATCGGCATCCTCTGCCTGGATCCCGGCGGCAACGACGACCTGGTGGCCCGGCTCGATCTGCCCCGCGACCCGGCGGAGGTGGCGGCGGCGGTGCTCGCGGGCCGCAGTACCCGGTTCGACCTGCTGCGTACGGACAGCGGCTCGGTCACGCTGCACGGCGCCCTGCTGGGCGGCGCGGACGATGCGGGCCGTCCGGTGCCCTGGCAGGCGGTGGTGAACGTCGACGACGCGGTACTGAGCGACGGCTCGGATCCGCTGCTGGCCTGCGCGGTGGTGAACGCGAGCGGCGCCGGCTATGCGGACGTGGACGGCCTGCCGCTGGTGACCCGGGCCGAGCCCGGTGACGGGGAACTGGACGTGGCCGTGGCGGTCCTCGGTTTCGCGGGCCGGCGCTGGCTGGGCACCCGACGGCCGCGCATCGAGGTACGACGGGCGCGGGGCCGCGCGGTGGCGGTCACCCCGACCGGCGAGGTGCCGTTCACGGACGACGGTACGACCGGCACCCTGACCCGGAAGCGCACGTGGTGGATGGAGCACGGCGCGTGGGCCGTGTACCGCTGAACGCCGGGGCAGGTCACCGGGGGTGTCCCGGGAGTCACCCGGGGCGCCCGGTTCGTTGGTTCCGTGCCGGCCCGGGGGTGGCGCATTCGGCACCCGGGGACCGGATGCCCGACAATGTGTAGTAGGGCACCCACGGATCCCGGCGTCCAGGTCGTGATCACACAGGCAGTACAGGGGGAACGCGTGGAGGATTCCCGCACCAACCCGCGGTCGGCGCAGCCGACCGGTCAGCGGGGCGATCCGGACGGCCAGGCATGGTCGGAGACCGGGCAGTTCGACCCCGAGGCCGGTCGTCCCGACGCCGGACAGCCGGGCCCGTGGCCGCCGCCGCCCGAGCCCGGGGAGGCGGACTGGCCGCCACGGGACGACGCGCCACCCCATTCGGCC
>JBAUUM010000250.1:0-5620 GCA_049582705.1 Actinocatenispora sp. | reverse complement strand
GCTGACGTCCGTGGCCGCCGCTGCCGCCGCCGTGGTGCTGTTCGCGGCGCCCGTGATCGGCACGCGCTCCCAGCTGGTCGCCGGCCTCGTCGGATGCCTGCTGGTCCAGCTCGTGTTCGTGGGCTCGTGGGTGTTCGGCACCCGCCGGCCGGGTCCGCTGGTGGTGGCCGCGGTCGGGATCGGCTCCGGCGTGGTCGCGGACCTCTACGCCGCGTACGGCCCCGCCGTCTCCCTCGCCTCGTTCGGCTACGTACTGGCCGGCGGGCTGATCGCCGGTGCGGCCGGCCAGCTCGCCCGGGGCCGACGCCGCGAGCGGGTCACCGAGTCGCTGTGCGCCACCATGGTCGCGGTCGTCGGCGCGGTCGCGGTACCGGCGGTGACCGTGCTGGACCGGCACGGCCACGGCGCCGCCGTGGTCACCGCCCTGCTGGTGGCCTGCGGGGTGGCGGTACTGCTGGCCCGGCTGACCGACGTGCTCTGGTCACTGCCGCGGGCGAGCAGCCAGGTGCCCCGCGGCATCCCCGGGATCCTCGTCGGCGGCGTTCTCGGCGCCACCGTGGCCGGCTTCGTGGCCGGCATGCTCGGGGACCTGTCCGGTTGGCGTACCGCGCTGGCCGCGCTGGTCGTCGGCCTCGCCGCGGTCTTCTCCGACATCGGCGTGAGCTTCGGTACGGCCGGCGCGCTCGCGGCGGGCGAGCCACGGCCCGGCTGGCCGGCCCGGTTCCTGCTGGGGCCGGCGACCGCGGTCACCGTGGTGGCTCCCGCCTGTTACGTGCTGGGCGTACTCGTACTGCTGCCCACCTGACCGGCGGGGCGAGACTCAGAACGGCTCATGGCTGCGGAAAGACGCCGCAGGGTCTGGCCGCGGGTGGGGCGGCGTCGGCGTAGCAGGGCGCGGAGGGTCGGGAACCGTCGGCCGTAGGTCGGTGGGGAGACGTGCCGGTGCCGGGACGTCACGCCCCCGGGCGGGGCGGCGCCGCCTGCGGGCGCCTGCGTACGGGGCGATACCGGTCGGCACGGTGCAGGTCCGGCCGTCGCGGGTCGCCTCGGTGCCACTCTGGGGCGCGGCCGAGGCAGCGAGGGTGGGAGCAGCGTCGGGTCCACGGAGACCGGAGTCCCGGGCTGCGGGGCGACGCGGTGTCGGCCGACGGCGCGGTGTCCCGGGCGGTTGTCGTGTGGCGTCCCGGGTTCGGCGCGGGTGGGCAGGCACATGCCGCTGAGCGGGTCGCGGCAGGGGAAGGCGCCACCGGGGCCGGCGTGTACCCACATGCCGCTGTCCCCGAGGTACGGGTGCCGGATCGGCTCGCCGCACCAGCGGCACGAGACGGTGCGACCTGCGACGGTGTTGCCGGTGCTCATGGTTCTCCTTGCTGTGGGTTGGTAGGGCTGGCCCCGTGCCACCGGGAGGCGACCGCTTCTTGTTCCGTGTGGCGACAGGCTCCCGTGCGGTGACACGCCCTCGTTCGGTGCGGCGACCCCCCTGTTCTGTGCAGCGACGCGCCGATTGGCGTGGCGTGTCGCTGCACAGTTCGAGAGGCGTCCTCGTTGTGTGCAGCGACGCGCCGATTGACGCGGCGTGTCGCTGCACAGAACGCGGCCCGGGGGTGCGCGCGGGACGCGGGTCAGGGCCGGTCGATGATCCGCACGCCGTCCAGCCGTACGGTCAGGGTGACCTGCCTGTCGTCCAGCGAAGGTGGACACCAGCGGCCGGTGAGGCGGGCCTGGTCGGGTGTGGTCGGCGGCGTGTGGACCTCGTCGACCCGGAAGTGGTCGATGTCGGTGAACACGGGGCCGCAGTCGGGGCCGATCTCGACGAGGTCGCCGGGGCGTACCGTGCCGAGCGTCCGTGGGTCGGGGACGGGTACGCCGAAGACGCGTCGGGGCAGCGCGGCGAGCCGTTCGGCCTCGCAGGCGAGCTGGTAGGGCTGGCAGGGCCAGTCCCGCGCGCACTGGGCGCACCGGTCGGTGGCGGTCGACTCGTTGGCCGGCCTCGGCCGCAGCCAGTGGCGGTCCAACACGCCCTGGGCGGCGTGCCACAGCAGGTGGTCGGTGATGCCGTCGGGCGGCATGAGGCGTAGCTGGTCGGTCGCCTGGTCCGTGGTCACCGCGACACCTCCGACACCGGTACGGCAGGGGTACGCATCGCGGGGCCGCCGCCGTCGTTCGTGCCGGCAGCGTCGGGTGCGGTACTGCGGACGAGCACGGTCAGGTACTTCCGACGCTGGTCCGCGACGTGCAGCGCGACGGCGTACGGGTCGACCGGCCGTCCGGCCCGTGGCCGCGCCAGGCGGGGACGCGGTTGCCGCCACCAACGGTGGATACGATGAGTCAGCCTCACGGTTACCTCCTGAGGGTTGAGTGAGGCGGGGACGCGGCGCTGGTTTCTGAGGCCCGCCGCGTCCCCACTTCTCTTTGGTGCAGCCGTCACGGACTGTCGCCCACTCCACGATCTCCGTCACGACCAAGGTCATTAGACATCGCTGAAAGTTAAATTTCAACTCTCACGTCACACTTGGCCTTCGCTTCTCAATTTCATCTACCTGTGCCACCATGTCCGTCATGGCAAACGGCCCCACCGCGCAGCGACGCCGTCTCGGCAAGCTGCTCCGCGAGTTCCGCGAGACCGCAGACATCAAGGGCGATGTTGCCGGCAAGCATGTTGACCGGTCGGCGCCCTGGCTCAGTCACCTCGAAGCCGGGCGCGTCGGCATCCGCATCAAGATGCTCGATGAGCTGCTGGACCTGTACGGCATCACCGGCCGCCCCGAACGCAAGGAGTTGCACGCGCTCGCCACCGGTGGACGCGAGCGCGGTTGGTGGTCGGACTATGCGTCAGTTCTGTCCAAGCAGTACTCGACCTACGTCGGCTACGAAGACGACGCTGTCGAGCTGTTCATCTACGAGACTCTCGTGGTCGATGGCCTGCTTCAGACGGAGGAGTATGCGACAGCGGTCGTGAAGGCGAGTTCGCCGATGGACAGCGCGACAGCGATTACCAAGCGAGTACAGGTACGGCTCAACCGCCAGCAGCGACTCGTGGGCGACGATCCGCTGCGGCTGGTGGTCGTCATGGATGAGGCGGTCCTGCACCGGGTGATCGGCGGTGACCTGGACATCCACCGTCGCCAACTTGAGCGCCTGCTGGACATCGCTCGCAATCACGCGCATGTCCGCGTTCAGATACTGCCCTTCGAACACGCCATGTTTCCTGGCATGGTCTCGGCCTTCAAGATCATGAAGTTCCCGAAGGACCCCGACATCGTCTACGTCGAGACCCTCACCGGCGATCGCTACGAGAATCAGCCCGCGGCGGACCGGTATACGCTCGCGGCTGGAGAGTTGCGAGCAGCCGCCCTGAGCGACACCGCCTCAATCGAACGCATGGAGGAGGTTCTCGCTCGGATGGCCAAGATCACGAGGAGGCACCACGGTGCCGATCGATTCGAGATGGCGGAAGAGCACTAAGAGCGGGGGACAGGGAGCCTGCGTTGAGGTCCGGTTGACGGGCGGCATCGTTCAGGTCCGTGACACCAAGCTCGGCGAGGCGTCGCCGATCCTGCCGTTCGCCAGTGGCCAGTGGGCCAGTTTCACCACCGCGATCGAAGAGGGCCGCTTCGACCGCTGACCCCTCGACGCAAACCTGTGGGGCGGCCTCCGGCCGCCCCACAGTGCTCCGACGAGGCTCTGCTGTGTGCTCCTGGTCGCGTGCTCTTTCGACACCAGGCAAGAACGCACCCGCGTCCCCCACGCTGTGCAAACCAGAACTGTGCGCGCGGTTTCTCTGTCCCTAGCTTGGGCGGCAACCGCCGGTGGGCCGTCCTGTCTTGAGGAAGCTCGCCGGAGGGTCCAATGAGCAGGAGGGTTCACACCATGCGCACCAAGATCGCGGCCGTGGCCGCCACCGTTCTCCTCGCCGCCGGCGGGGCGGCACTCGCCTCCGTGGCGTCGGCGTCGGCCGCCACGGACCCGCCCGGCGGGACCTGGGACCACACCTGGACCACCACGGACTCCAAGCACGGAGGCACGATCCAGATCGAGGAACACGGCGACCTCATCGACCTGTGCGACACGGCAGCCGATGGAGTGTCGCCCAGGGTCAGGATGTATGCCTGGAGCGACGCCACTGGATACACGTACCGCTACACCCTGACCGCCTCGGGCGGGAACGGAGCATGCGCCGTTGCCCAGGCGTCGGACGGCGGAGTCTACAACCTCCCGGAAAACGTCAATATCAACTGCGACCTCTTTCTGGGCCCGTATCCGGGGGAACACCGCACCCAGCCCACCTTCCTCAACGACCACTGATCGAGACACCGTGGCGAGGGCAGCATGGTGCGCCGCACGTAGCTAGAAGTGCCGGCGCTGCGCACAGGCGATCAGGCTTGTCGTCCGACCGGTGAAAGTGGGTTGAGGACCTTCGGGACGGGTCGCCCGTTCCCCAGGTCCTCAACCCCGCGTCGTACCCATCTTTTCCGCTCTACGCGACGCCGGCGCCGACGACCTCGACGGCAAGATCCTCGTGCCGTGTCGACGCCGGGGTGTGATTCCGGTCGGGCTGACCGACCGGACCGGGCGCCGATCTGGCACGCTGATGTCCCATGGCTGTCGGAGGAATGACAAGACCGCGACGCAGGCGCGGTCGCAGGGCACTCATCGTTCTGCTCGTCCTGCTGCTTCTGCTCCTGGTGGCGCTCGTCGTCGCGGACCGGGTGGGACGCTCGGTCGCGGACGACAAGCTCGCCGAGCAGGTGTCGCAGCACGCGCAGCAGCAGGGCATCCAGCTGGGGCAGCAGCCGACCGCGGACATCACCGGGTTCCCGTTCCTGACCCAGGTGGCGGCCGGCAGGTACGACGAGATCCTGTTCCACTTGCGCGACGTGCAGGCGCAGGGATACTCGCTGCCCAAGTTGGACGTGGCGGCGCACGGCGTGCACGCCAAGGCCAGCGACGTGATCAACCACCGGGGCACCATCTCCGCCGACCGGGTCGACGGCACCGCCACCCTCGGGTACGGCTACCTGGAGAAGGTGATCAAGGAGGAGATCGACAAGAAGGTCGAGGTGCGGGACCTCACGTTGACCGGCTCCGACGGGAAGCTGATGGTGCACGCGACGGTGCCGATCCTCGGTCAGCAGCTGAAGCTGGTCGGTGAGACCAAGCTGACCCTCCAGGGGGACGGTCGGCGGGTCCGCGTCGACGTGCGGAACCTCAGGCCCGACGGGATCGAGCTGCCGGCGTTCGCGAAGAGCGCCCTGAACGAGGTGGCGCAGCAGCTGTCGACCACCATCACGCTGCCGGAGCTTCCGTACCATCTGCAGCTCACCGGGCTCGAACCGGCATCGGAGGGCCTGTTGATCACGGCCCGCGCCTCGCACGTCTCACTGTCCCAGTGAACCCGGGCGCCGGCCCGGTGACCACGTCCGGGTGACCGAGCGCGTCGGGCGGGCCGGGGCGTACCCGGGCCGCCCGGTCGGTATGCCGCCCGGCACGCGGTCGCGCTAGGGTCGATTCGTGCCGGGTTGGGTAGTGGGTGCGTTGGTCGCGCTGGCCGTACTGGCGGCGGCGACCGGCTTCGGGCTGTTCTGGCAGCGCCGCAACGGCAGGCTGCGACCGGTGGCCG
>JBAUUM010000249.1:0-2746 GCA_049582705.1 Actinocatenispora sp. | reverse complement strand
GAGCAGGCCCAGGACCACACCGGCGGCGATGGCGGGTATCCACCAGCCGCGGCTGCGCCGCACCGCGGGTGCCGACCCGACCGGGCCGTCGGCCCCGGTCCTCGCGTCGGTGAACGCTCTCGTCTCGGTCATATGCTCCCCTGTACTCGTCCAGGCGCGCGCGGAACGACCCCACCGGCAGGCGGGGCGAGGGGCGCCGGCGGGAGGGCAACGGGCGCTGCCGGTCGAGGGGTCCCCCACGCCGCGGTATACCGGTCGGAACCGGACACCACCGCCCGAGCGTACCCGCAGACGACCGGACCGGGGTGCCGTACCCGACTGTTGACCGCCTCCGATCGGCATTCTTCCAGGACATTCCGGAATCGGCAGGGTAGGTGCCCGCGGCGTACCCGGCTCGGTGACACACCCGGGGCCGGCCGCGCCCGGTACGGCCGGCCCCGACCGACTACGGCCGCTGCAGCATCGAGACGAACTCGATGAGCAGGGCGGCCCGCACCTCCGGGGATACCGCGACGAGCAGCGTGTTCACGGTGGCCATCCGGTCGGGCAGCACGCCGCCGCCCCGCCCGTCGCGACCCGCACCATCGGAGCCAGCACCGTCGGCACCCGCACCGTCGGGACCCGCACCGTCCGAGCCGGAGCCGGAGCCGGAGCCCGCCCCGTCCGGGCCCGAGCCGCCGGAGCCGGCGCCGAAGCCGACCGCCGCCGCGAGCTGCGCCACCAGGTCCGGGCTCAGTCGGTCCGCCGTCAGGTCACCGACCGCGGCGGCCAGCTCGGCCGGCACCCGTACCGGGCCGGCCTCCCGGGTGGCGTCCACCGCGACCCGCAGCGCGGCGGCGAACTCGTCCACCCGGTCGGCGACCGAGGCGGTCACGGTCAGGTGGATGGACGCGGGCAGCCCGCCGTACGGCAGCTGCGGCTGGGTGTGCCAGCCACGGGCGGCCAGCTCGTCGGCGAGGACGAACAGGTCCACCGCGGTCGAGGTGAACGCGACCACCGACGACTCCGGCGCGACGAGCAGCCGCAGCCCGCCGGTACCGGACACCGCGTCGGCGATGCCGGTGGTGGCGGCCCACGTCCGCTCGGCCAGCCGCAGGTACCCGGCGTCGCCGAGGAAACGCAGCGTCGCCCAGGCCGCGGCGATCGGCCCACCGGACCGGGTCGACGCGACGGTCGCGTTCAGCATCGGGTAGCCGGGCCAGTCCGCGTAGCCGAAGTACTGGCTGCGCCGCAGCGCCGCGTCCCGGTGCAGCAGGACCGACACCCCCTTCGGCGTGTACGCGTACTTGTGCAGATCCACCGACACGCTCGTGACGCCGGGCAGCTCGAAGCCGAACGGTGGCACCGGACGGCCGGCGCGGCGCAGGTACGGCAGCAGCCAGCCGCCGAAGCAGGCGTCCACGTGGCAGCGGACCCCGGCGCGCGCCGCGACCTCGGCGACGTCCGCGACCGGGTCGACCACCCCGTACGGGTAGGACGGCGCGGAACAGGCCACCAGTACGGTGTCCGGGCCGATCGCGGCGGCCATCGCGGCCGGGTCGGGGCGCAGCGTGTCCGGCCCGACCGCCACCACGTCCAGCGCGACCCGCAGGTACGCGGCGGCCTTCGCGAACGCGGCGTGGCCGCTGGCCGGCACCACCAACCTCGGCTCGGCCACGTCCGGCCGGGCGTCCCGGGCGGCCTTCACCGCGAGCAGCAGGGACTCGGTGCCACCGCTGGTCACGCTGCCGACCACGGTCGGCACCCCGTCCGGGCCGCCGCCGAGCAGCCGCGCGGCGGCGCCGACGATCCCGTTCTCCATGGCCAGCAGGCTGGGGAAGGCGGTCGGGTCGAGCCCGTTGACGTGTGCGGACAGCGCGTGCGCGGACGCCGCGAGTTCGTCGAGCCCGGGCACCGCCGGGTCGTACACGTAGGCGAACAGCCGGCCGCCGTGGGTGGGCAGGTCCGCCTCGCGCATCCGGGCCAGCTCGGCCAGTACGGCCTCCGCGGGTACCCCCTCGGCGGGCAGCGTCTCCGGAACGTCCATCAGTCCTCCACTGTGGTCGGTGCCCGCGGGTACCCGCGCAGCGGCAGCAGGCCGAGCAGCATCAGCACGGCCGGTACGGCGGTGAACCCGACGAGGATCGCCACCCGCGCCCCGGCCGGCTGCGGCACCGGCTCACCGCCGGTCGAGGGCAGGTAGCCGGTCAGTTGGAGCAGTACGCCGAACACGCCGGGGCCCAACGCGAGGCCGAGCGTCTCGCCGGCGGTCCACAGCCCGGTGAACACGCCGGCCTGCCGGCGTCCGGTACGCCGCGCGGCGTCGGCGACCGTGTCGGGCAGCATCGCCAACGCGAACGCCTGCTGCCCCGCGTACCCGACGCCGACCAGTGCGGTGCACAGGTAGACCGCGACGGTCGGCAGCGCCGGGGCGGCGGCCAGCGCGAGGCCGCCCAGCGCGAAGCAGCCGCTGGCCGCGAGGTACCCGGGCAACTTGCCGGCGCGGCGGCCGAACCTGGTCCACAGGGGCATCACCAGCAGCGCCGGCCCGACGAAGCAGGCGAACAGCACGGACCCGGCGGCGGGACGGCCGAGCACGTGGTCGGCGAAGTACTGCACCCCGGCGAGCATCATGCCGATGCCGACGGCCTGGATCACGAAGCAGGTCAGCAGTCGCACGAACGGTCGGTGCGTGGCGGCCAGCGCCAGCTGGGCGCGCAGGGTGCCGGTACCGCGGGTCACCGCGCCGGTCGGCGCGGCCGCGGTG
>JBAUUM010000248.1:0-8149 GCA_049582705.1 Actinocatenispora sp. | reverse complement strand
CCGCCACCGCCGAGATCCGTACCGCCCGCCAGCTCGCCACCGCACCCGAACGCGAGTCCCAAGGACCGTGACGGCGGCGGTCAGGGGCCGCCCGACGCCGCGTTCAGGCACCGCGCCCGCGGCTGGACCATGCTCGACCGCGCCCGCCCAGGTCACGCGGGTGTCGAGTGGTCACGCGACGAGCAGGAGCACGCTGATCACCAGCATCACCGCCGCCGTGGCGCCGTGGATGCCGTAGACGGCCGCCCTGGGTCCACCGCTGCGCATCACGATCAGCGCGTCACCCACGGGTATGACGGTGGCGGCCAGCATGAACCAGCCCAGCAGGTGGGTTGTCCCGGCGACCAGCAGGACGAAGATGAACAGGCCCGAGGCCATGTCCCGCACGGCCTTGACGGTCAGCCACGCCTGAAAGCTGCGGTCCTCGATCGGTGTGTCGGGGATGCCGAAGCCGACCGCTGCCCGTGGCGCCCAGAAGGCGCGGGCGCCGACGAAGATGATGCCCACACCGATCAGTCCGGCGAGCACGGTGGCGACGTTGCCGAGCATGGGGTTGCTCCCTCGTTCACAGCGCCCACGAATCTAGCGGCGCTAGCTGTCATAGCGACGATATTTCTAGCCTCGACAGAATGTCAAGCGTTGCTAGAATGCCGCCATGTCCGCGATCACCGAACGCCGCGAACGCGAGCGCGCCCAACGCCACCAGCTGATCATCACGGCCGCCCGGGAACTGGCCGAGGCCGAAGGGTGGGACGCCGTGACCACGCGAAGGCTGGCCGAGCGCGTCGAGTACAGCCAACCCGTGCTCTACAGCCACTTCGGCGGGAAGGACGACATCAAACGCGCCGTCGCCCTCGAAGGCTTCGGTGAACTCGCGGCCCGCCTGCGTCAGGCCCGGCTGGCAACGCCCGGGCCGCCTCGGGCACTGCACGCCGTCTGCCGCGCCTACCTGGAGTTCGCCGCCGAACGGCCCGCCCTCTACCAGGCCATGTTCGTGCTGCCGACCGATGTGAAGTTCGCGCACGCCGAGACGCCGCCCCCGCTGCGCGCCGCGTTCGACGAGTTCGTGAGCTGCTTCCGTTCGGACAACCGACAACGCGAACTGTTCGCCGAGGTCACCTGGAGCGCGCTGCACGGCATGGCCGTTCTGTCCGAGAGCGGCCGCATCCCCCCGGACGGCCAGGCGGAGCGGCTCGACTTCCTCGTCACCCGGATCGCCGGCACACCCGGTGGGCGCCACGCCGCGAAGGGCAGAGAAAAGGCCAAGGACGGAGGCTGAGCGGGTCGAGCGCCGGCCCGAGCAGGGAGCGCACTGATCGCAGGCGTGCCGCGCCCGCGGTCACCGGCTCCCGCGGCCGGCAGCGCGACGCTGAGGCGCCGCCTGCTCGGCGCGGGTGGCGGCACGGAACAGGGCGATCAGTTCCTTCGCGTACCCGCGGAGATCCAGGTCCGGGTCGGCGACGAGCTGGGCCGAGACCGCGTCGAGGGCGGCCCGGATGCTGACGGCCATCACCCGGGTGGAGAAGGCCCGGAACTGGCCGGTGCGCTGGCCGAGGCGCAGGATGCGTTCCAGTCCGGCGATGGCGCTCTGCTCGCCGACCATGTCGGGCAGTGGCGCGGCACCGACGTTGCGCGCGTTGGCCTGAATCTCGACCAGCGCCACCAGCTTGCTGCGGTGCGAACCCATGAAGTCGAGGTTGGTCTCGATGAAGGCGCACAGCTTGCCGTCGGCGTCCGGCAGGGCCTCGATGGCGGGCCGCATCCCCGCCTCGGCGTCCACGACCACCTGCTTGGCGAGCTCGGCGATGAGCTCGTCCTTCCCGGCGAAGTGGTACGAGATGACGCCCTTGCTGATGCCGGCGCGCTCCGCGATACGCGCCAGTGACGTCTGCCCGTATCCCAGTTCGGCGATGACCTCGATGGCGCAGGCGATGATCTGGGCCCGCCGGGCCTCCTCGATGAAGGACCGACCTCGACGCGGACGATTTTCTGAACGCACGGACAGAGAATAATTCATCTGGTCAGCCACCTCGTTCCTCGTTCGGCCAGGAGACCGTCCACCCACGGCACCTGCGGTCGGTCAGGCCACCGGGGTGGATCCGCTGCCGTCGGCGGCACGGCGGCGCCGCACGTAGCGCACGCTCCAGACGATGAGCGCCAGGGTGGTCAGCGCCTGCATCACGCTGGACAGGCCGACCATCACGTCGGGCCGGATCAGGTAGATCAGCGGCACCCGGGCCAACGCCTCGGCGAGCAACCCGATGCCCCAGCCCAGCGTGAGAACGGTGAAGGTGTGCCGCACCTCCGGCTCAGTGGCCCAGCGGTGGTCCCAGTCGGCACCGGCGACCGGGCTCGTCACGCGTTTGGCGGCCAGGAAAACGAGTGGCCGACGCAGCGCGACGCTGACCAGCATCCCGCCGGCCAGGACCCCGGTGGTCAGCGAATCGCGCAACAGCAGGGCGTGCTGCCCGCCGCCCATCAGGCTGCCGGCCGCCGACAGGCCGTAGATCGCCAGCAGGAAGCCGGCGATCGCGTCGAACTGCCGGGCCCGTACGGCCACCCATGCCAGCCGCAGCGCGGCAACGCCGGTGGCACCCAGCAACGCGTACTCGGTGCCGACACCCGCTGCGCGCAGGACGAAGTAGCCGACCGTGGCCGGCAGGACGTCCCACAGGATGCCCAACACGACCGTCCGTCGGGAACGCGACCCGGACGCCGGTTCTTCTTCGGCCCGCACGGGGATCGCGTCCCGGTCGGCGGCGGACGGGGCGCCACGGTCGCCGTGGGACGGATCCGGAATCACCCGTGGGTCGGCGGCGCGCGCACGCTCGATCGTGGCTGTCTCCGCGGCTTGACGCTTCATGCTCTTCTCCCGTCTGGCGGCCCGACCCGACTGCGGTCGACGCCTGTCGACCCGTCGCGGCGGGTGCACACCGACCGACCGCGTGGGCGAGCCCGCAACCCACTTGGCCGGACGACTTATTTTCTGACCAACTGGCCAGACAGTAGCACGAGCGGTCAGGATCGCCGGGTCCCTGCTCCGTTGTCGGCTGTCGGAATGCTTCCTCCGCAACCCGGAGGCAACTCCCGGCAAGGACCCGACTCCGGCGAGGGCGTGCCCTTCGACCTCGGGCAACGGGAGACGAGCGGGCCGCGCACTGGTCTGTGAGCATGGGTGGATGACACCCCCTCGCCGCGTGCCGGACACTCCTGGTCGCCGGGCACTCACGTGACCGCGGTGACCTCACCTCCGCCGCTGCCGGACGTGCGGCGGGTGCCCGCGGCCCAGGTACGCCGGGCACTCACGGGAGCACGCCGGGTGGTGTTCCTCGACGACGACCCCACCGGCACGCAGACCGTCCGCGACCTGCCCGTACTCACCCGCTGGGGCGTCGAGGACATCCGCTGGGCGCTGCGGCAGGACACCGCGGGCCTCTTCGTTCTCACCAACACCCGCAGCCTCGCGCCCGCACACGCCGCCGCGCGGGACCGTGAGGTCGTCGAGTCGTGCCTGCGGGCAGCCCGGCACGAGGGGGTACGGCTCGCCTTCGCCAGCCGCGGCGACTCCACCCTCCGCGGCCACTTTCCGCTGGAGACGGACGTGATCCGGGAGGTCGCCGCGGAGCACGGGGAACCGGTCGACGCGGTGCTGTTGGCGCCCGCGTACACCGACGCCGGCCGCGTCACGATCGGCGGCGTGCACTGGCTGCGCGCTCCCGG
Organism: Actinocatenispora sp.; assembly: GCA_049582705.1. GTDB lineage: Bacteria > Actinomycetota > Actinomycetes > Mycobacteriales > Micromonosporaceae > Actinocatenispora. The sequence goes on along the minus strand of JBAUUM010000248.1, from coordinate 4,429 downwards.
CGGCCTGCTGCCGGTGGCGGACAGCGAGTTCGCCCGCGACGCGACGTTCGGCTACCGGTCGTCGCGGCTCGCCGACTGGGTCGAGGAGAAGAGCGCCGGACGCATCCCGGCCGCGGACGTCGCCGAGCTGACCGTCCACGACATCCGCGGTGGCGGCACCGAGAGCCTGCGCGAGCGGCTGATGTCCGCGCGCGGCGGGCAGGTCGTGGCTCTCGACGCCGCCGAGGACGACGACCTGCGCGCGACGGTCCTGGCGATCCTGGCCGCCGAGGAGGCCGGAACCTCGTTCGTGTACCGCATCGGCCCCTCCTTCGTCCGGGCGCGGGTGGGCCAGGACGCGCCACCACCCCTCGACGACGAGACCCTGGCGGGCCTCGTCGGACGGCACGCGCACGGTCTCGTCGTCGTCGGTTCACACGTCGCGCTGACCACCGGCCAGCTCGCCCGGCTCGCCGAACGGCGCCGGTTCGTCGGGGTGGAACTCGACGTACCGACCGTGCTGGACGACCGGCGCTCCGAGCGGCACCTCCGCGACGCGGTGGCCACCGCCGCCTCGGCGCTCGGCGACGACCTGGTGGTACTGAGCACGTCCCGCACGCTCGTCACCGGTGAGGACGAGGCGACCAGCCTGGAGGTGGCACGCCGGGTCAGCGCCGCGCTCACCTGGACGGCCGGTCGGATCGTCGCCGCGCGACGTCCCGCGTACGTCGTGGCGAAGGGCGGCATCACCTCCTCCGACGTGGCCACCGGGGCGCTGGGCATCGACCGCGCCCGGGTCCGCGGCTCCCTGCTGCCCGGCATCGTGTCGCTCTGGGAACCGGTGTCCGGTCCCGCGGCGGGCCTGCCGTACGTGGTCTTCGCCGGCAACGTCGGCGACGAGAACTCCCTGGCCGACGTGGTCGAACGGCTGGAGTCCCAACCGAAGGGCGGAACCGCATGAGTACCCGGGTCGTCATCACCGGAGGCGCCGGGTTCCTCGGCTCCCGCCTCGCCCGGCGTCTGCTGGACTCCCCGGGCGTCCTCGCCGGCAGCGACGTCGGGACCGTCGGCGAGCTGGTACTGGTCGACCTGGTCGCGCCGCCGGCGGACCTCGCCTCCGACGCCCGGGTACGGTCCGTGGTCGGCGGACTCGACACCGCGATCGCCGACCTGGGCGAGGTGGACGCCGTGTTCCACCTCGCCGGGGTGGTCAGCGGCGCCGCCGAGGCGGACTTCGACCTCGGCATGCACACCAACCTGGACGGCACCTGGGCGGTACTGGAGTACGCCCGGCGGCACCGGGTGCCCCCGGTCCTGGTGTTCACCAGTTCCCTTGCCGTGTTCGGCAGTGACCCGGCGATCGGCCCGGTCGGGGTCGTCGACGACGACACCCTGCCACGGCCGCAGTCCAGCTACGGCATCCAGAAGTTCATCGGCGAACAGCTGGTCGCCGACTACACCCGCAAGGGCTTCGTACGCGGCCGGTCGGTCCGGTTGATGACGGTGTCCGTACGGCCCGGCCGGCCCAACGCGGCGGCGTCGAGCTTCCTGTCCGGGATCGTCCGCGAACCCCTCGCCGGAGAGCGCGCGACCTGCCCGGTCCCACCGGACACCCCCGTCGCGCTGTCCTCGCCCCGACGCACGCTGGACGGCATCGTGCGCGCCGCCGAGGTCGACGACGTGACCTGGGGCAGCCGTACCGCGATGAACCTGCCCGCGCTCAGCACCACACCGCACGGGATGGCGGCCGCCCTCGACCGCGTCGCGGGCGCCGGCACCAGCGATCTGATCGACTGGGCCGACGACCCGGCCGTCGGCGCCATCGTGCGCAGCTGGCCGGCGGAGTTGCGGACCCCTCGCGCGGGCACGCTCGGCCTCACCGCGGAGACCTCGTTCGACGACGTCGTCCGCGCCTACCTCGCCGACAACCCGCCCGCGGCGTCCTGACCACGGGTCGTCCCGTGCCACCGGGCACAGCTGCGACCGCGTAGTACGAACGGTGGGGCCGGGTCGAGAACGACCCGGGCCCGCCGTCGTGCCGACCGGGCGGTCAGTACGTGATGAAGCCGTACAGGGCCAGGTGGTTGGACCTGGTACTGGTCACCGTGTGATCGACCGGTGAGGACTGGACGCTGCCCTTGACGAACAGATAGTCGATCTTGCTGGAGCCGTGCGTGTTCTTGGCGCCGTACCCGGTCATGCCGTCCGCGCTCAGGGTCGAGGCGGGGATGCCGGCGCGGTTGGCGTCCATGCCCACGACCCGGATCGTCGAGGAGTTCATCAGCGTCGTCGCGTCCGCGCCGAGGTGGATACCCGTCGAACCGACGCCCTTGTCGCCGTCACCGGCGCAAGCGTTGGCGCTGTTCTCCTGCGGCAGGTGCATCGTCGCCGCGAACACCGTGGTCCCGGTGTCCTTGATCGTGAACCGGGCCGCGATCGCGCTGGTCCGCTTCCACTTGCTCGCGAGCGTCGAGCCGTCGTCGGCGTTCGGCGGCTTGTACAGGGTGCAGCCCGCGCCGTTGTCGTACGCGGTGCCCGGCTTCAGCCAGCCCGCGCTCCAGTACTTCGACACCGCCGACAGGCTCAGCCGGCTGGAGTTGTAGATCAGCGCGTTGGTCTGCTTCTTCTTCAGGTCCCCGAGCGACTGGTCGCTGCAGTGGTGGCTGCCGCCCCACTCCTCCGGGTCGTCCCACACCACGATCGCCTTGTACGTGCCGGCCGGGTAGCCGAACTTCGCCGACAGCTGGTCCGAGTACGCGTCGGCCTGCCCGGTGCCCCGGATCTGCTGCACCATCAGGATGTCCGGCGCCGCGACACCCGCGGTACCGGTCTTGCCCGCGTCGTCGACCAGCATCGACGACAGGTGGTCGGGGCCAGTGATCCGGGTACACGTGCCGTCGGAGTTGTTGCGCACCAGGTTCTCGATGTTGTTCGAGTACACCCGCAGCACCCGGTCCGCCGCCACCGCCGCCGTCCGGCCCTCAGCCGGCGCCGCACGCCCGTCGGCCGGTTCCTGCGCCCCCGCCGCCTGCCCCGCCCCCACCGCGGCCAGCACCGCCGCGGCGAAGACCGCGCACACAGCTCGATTCCGAAGACTCATGCGCGGGAACCTAGGGCCCGCCCCTACACCGCCGGTACATGGCGCGGCCGGCAGGACGGGCGACCGACGGTAGTGGCGTCAGGACCGGGGTCGCACCGTGGTGAGGCCGAGGGCGTCGGCGCGCAGCAGTGTGGTGCGGGCCGACGCGGCCAGCGTGCGGTTGGTGAGGTGGTCCGGCGGCAGCGGCAGGGACTGCAGCACCCCGTTCCGGGTGGCCACGAGCAGCCGCCCACGCACGATCCGCATGTCCCGCACCGCGCCGACCACGTCCGGCACGGTCACCGCCGGGACCGCGCGCATGGTGGGCCGGACCGCGACCGTCCCGTCGTAGTACCCGACGGCGAACAGGTTCCCGGACGGGCTGAAGCAGGCGGCGAGCGCCGTCATCGCGCGCGGTGGCAGGTCACCGATGGCGTGCCAGCTGCCGTCGTGTCCGGTGCCGGTCCAGCCGATCCGTTCGCATACCCCCATCCCGGTGCCGTCGCCGACGGGCAGCAGGTCACCCCGCGTCGACACGGCGATCTGGTGCGCGAGCGGCCGGCAGTTCGGCACGTCCAGCGTGCCGAGCCGGATCCGGCGCAGGTCCGCGGTCCGGGACCGGAGGAACTCGCCGTTCTCGGTGGCCACCACGAGCCGCCCCGTCGGGTCGAACGCGATCGCCGCCATCCCGGCCACCGGCACGGCCACCGCCGTCCCCGGCCGTGCGGAGGCGGTGGACAGTACGCCCAGGGTGGCGCCGCAGGGCAGGTAGACGTGTCGGCCGCCCGGGTCGAAGACCGCCCCGGCGCCGGTGCAGCCGGGCAGCACCCGCACCGCGCGCACCGTCCGCCGGGTCAGCGACACCAACCAGTCGGCCCGTTCCCCGTCCAGGTACGCGTACCGTCCGGCCGCGTCCCCGGCGGCCCCGTAGACCGTGTCGTCCACGGTGATCCGGTGTCGGACCGTACCGTCGGCCACGGACAGCTCCCGCAGGCCGCCGGACCGCGCGACGACCCACACCCGGGATGGGTCCGCCGAGGCGAGTACCGCCTGGTACCAGGCGTCGGGCTCGTCCAGCAGCAGCCGCCCGGTGGCGTACCGCCAGCCGACCACCGTACGGCCGGTCACGGCCCACACGCGGGCCCCGTCACCGGACCAGGCCACGTCGGTGACCGCACCGGGGGCGCCGACCAGGCGGACCCGGAGCAGTCCCGCGTCGACGTCCACGACGGCGACACCTCGGGTGACGGCCACGGCGAGCAGCCGACCGTCCGGCGACAGAACCGGTGACCCGGTCGCACCGGGCACCCGCACCGTCCGGTACGCCGAGCCGCCCCGGGTCACCCGTACCTCGCCGGTCCGGCCGTCCAC
>JBAUUM010000247.1:0-2708 GCA_049582705.1 Actinocatenispora sp. | reverse complement strand
GTCCAGCACGGCCCGGGTGCCCGCCTGCCTCCCTGCCGGCACCCGAGACCCGGGCACGGACCATCGCGGGACGTGACACGCTGCCACGACCCGGACGGCCGGCCTACGCGGTGGCCGTGGACTCGCCGCTGCCCGTGCCGGACTGCGGCATGTCGACCGGGCGGGTCAGGGCACCCGCGACCGTGCGGGCACGCGGCGCCGCCGCGGCGCGCAGGCCGCTCAACCGGTGCAACAGGGCCTGCTTCCGGTCGGCGAGGCCCGGACCCACGCCGTACTTGGCGACCGCCTTGCGCACCAGATTGAGACCGCCCTGGCCCGGCAGCTCGTCCAGCTTGCGGTCGATCCGATCGATGTGCTTGGCGCCCTCCGGCCCGCCCATCAGGTAGTTCAGCACGAACGCGGTCTCCCGCTTCGGCTGGATCGACGAACCGACCGGTGCCCAGAAGGCCCGCAGGGCGAACCGGGTCAGGTTCCGGGCCTTGGCTGTGCGCTCCAGCCGGTCCTTCGCCTGCGAGGCGTAGAACGCCAGGTGGCGGGTCTCCTGCTTCTGGATCCGCTTCAGCAGCTTGCCCAGCTCGGGGTGGTCCTCCCGCTGGATCATCCGGGCGTACGCGGAATGCGCGGACCACTCGTTGATCGCCCCCCACGTCATGTGGACGGCGACGAAGTCCTCCCCGATGATGTTGGCTGCGAGGGCCTGGTTGATCGGTGCCAGTCGGTCAGCCAGCCCCTGGGACAGCCGGACCTCGCGGATGTGCGCGTAGTCGGCGAGGACGCCGTGCACGCGGAGCACCTCGTCGAGCGCCTCACCGTGCCAGAACTCCTCGTACGCCCAATGCGTGAGGAACGCCGTCACCTCAGGGTCCTTGTGCGACGGCGTCACCAGGAGGTCGCGGAGGTAGCAGATCGTATGACTCTCGACGTCCGACATGTAGCGCAACGTCCGCAGAGCTGCCGGGGACAGCGGACGGTGCCGGAACGCGTCGTAGTCGACGTCGTCATACTTGATCCGCACTGAGTTGTTCTTGAAACCATTGATGTCGAAGGCCACGTTGGTATTCGTATCCTGTGTGAGCGCGGATTGCTACCGTCAAAACGCCGCCATCTCTGGATGTAAGTAACAAAACAGCTCGCGAGTTCTGCCACGGCCGGTCCGTGCCGGACAGCGACACACCCGTGTGGTTTACGGCCCACGCCGCGCCGAGGGACACTAACGGACGAATCGCTCGACGCGGGCCAGGCTGCCCGCGTCGGGGCCGCACCGCGGCCAACTGCCGAGCCGACGCAACAGGGGGTCAGCAATGGACATGACGGTTTCGGCCGGGCCGGACCCCGACGCCCGACAGCACGCCATCCGGCCGTTCGGTCTCCGGTACGCCCGCACCCCCGGCAACCCCATCGACCTCGACCTCGACCAGATCGGCTACGACGAGGTGCGCCAGATCGCCGTCGCGGCCGACGGGCCGCACTGGGTGCCACTCACCGACCACTCGATGAGCGTCACGCTGCAGACCAGCGGAGAAAGCCCGCGCGAGGACGAGATCTACGACAAGTCGTTCCAGTGAACCCGGGCGCGGGGCAGCCGTCGCCGGCGGCCACCCGGCGCACCGGCCCGCACCCGGTCGGCGGCCGTACCGTCCTGATCCTCACCGGACGCCTCGACCCGACCGCCGACCTGGTGGTGGCCGAACTGAACCGGCGGGACGTGCCCGTGTTCCGCTGCGACCCGGCGGACTTCCCACAACGCCTCGACGTGTCCGCCGAGTTCGACGGCCGCTGGACCGGAACCCTGCGCTCACCGCACCGTGAACTGTCGCTCGACGACATCCGCTCCGCGTACTACCGGCGGCCCGGCGCCATCGCCGCCGGCGCCGACCTGGCCACCCCCGACCGCGACTGGGCCACCGCGGAAGCCCGCGGCGGCTTCGGCGGCCTGCTCGCCGCGGTGCCCCGCTGGCTCAACCACCCGACCCACATGGACCACGCGGAACACAAGCCCGTACAACTCGCCGCCGCAGCCGCCGCCGGCCTCGCCACCCCCCGCACGCTCATCACCAACGACCCCCAGGCCGCCCACAACTTCGTGGCCACCGTGCCCCGCGCTGTCTACAAGGCGTTCTGCTCCACCGTCCGCCACGACAACAACCGGCGCTTCATCTACACCACCGTCGTCGGCGCCGCCGACCTCGACGACGACGCGATCCGGGTCACCGCCCACCAGTTCCAGGAATGGGTCCCCAAGAAGTACGAGATCCGGCTGACCGTCGTCGACGACCAGTTCTTCGCCGCCCGGCTCACCGGCCGTTCCTCCGACGCCCACATCGACTGGCGCTCCGACTACGACAACATCGAGTACGCCGTCGCCGACGTCCCGCCCCCCGTCCGCGCCGCCGTCACCCACCTACTCGCCGACCTCGGCCTACGCTTCGCCGCGATGGACTTCGCCGTCCGCCCCGACGGCACCTGGGTCTTCCTCGACCTCAACCCCAACGGCCAATGGGGCTGGATCGAACACGAAACCGGCCTCCCCATCTGCGCCGCCATCGCATCAGCTTTGTAGGTGTCGCTGCCCCGGACCCATTCGCTTCTTTCAGGGTCGCTGCGCCGGACCCCTTCGCCTGCTCGCGGCGCCGCCGCCCGGCTTGTGTGCTGACGCACACGGCGCCGTCCGGCGGCTTGCGAGCCGACGAATGGGCCTCGGCTCGCTT
>JBAUUM010000246.1:0-6203 GCA_049582705.1 Actinocatenispora sp. | reverse complement strand
GAGCGAGCCGGCGAGGAGCGAGCCGGCGCGGAGTGAGCCGGCGCGGAGTGAGCCCGCGTCGTCCGGGCCGCCCGGTGCCGGCCGCCGGTACTCGGGCACCGTGTACGGAACCCCCCGGCACCGCGGGGCACCGGACGACGGGTAGTTCAGGCGGTCGGGACCGTGGCCTCACGGAGTTCCGGGTCCAGGTCACCGGTGTCGCCGGCACGGGCCGCGCGGGACCCGAACACGATCACGTACCCGAGGAAGCCGGCGAACGCGGCGAACCCGATGCCGATCCGGGCGACGGTGGGCAGGCCGGACGGGGTCACGAACGCCTCGATCAGGCCGCTGACCGCGAGCACGCCGATCAGCCCGAGCGCCACCGCGGCGCCGGAGCGGGCGGCACCGGCCAGGGACTGGCCCCGGCTCAGGTACGGACCGGGCGCCACCCAGGACCAGCCGATCCGCAGGCCGGTGCCGGCGGCGACGAACACGGCCAGCAGTTCCAGCAGGCCGTGCGGGGTGATCAGGCCGAAGAACACGTCGGCCCGGCCCTGACCCAGCATCGCGCCGCCGTCGACGCCGATGTTGAGCGCGTTGTCGCCGAGCGCGATCAGTACCGGGAAGATCAGGATGCCCGAGGCCAGGCAGAGTCCAGCGATCAGCGCGTTGTGCGTCCACACCTGGAACGCGAACTCCTGCGCCGGCGCCTCGGAGTAGTACGCGGCGAAGTCGTGCTCGGCGAGCTGACGCGCGGCGCCCGTGCCGATCAGATGGTCCAGCGCCTCGGGGTGGTCGGCGAAGTACAGCATCAGCCCGAAGGACACCAGGGTGAACGTGGTCGCCACCGCGCACCACCACCGCCAGCACCGGTACACCGCGGCCGGGAACGTGACGGTGAAGAAGACGCCGACGTCGCGGAGCCCGAACGCCCGGCCGCCGGTGATGACCGCCCGGGAGCGCAGCACGAGCCGGGACAGCCGCGCGATCAGCGCCGGGTCGGGTGACCGGCTCCGTACGACGGACAGGTGCGTGGCGGTCCGTTGGTAGAGCATGACCAGCTCGTCCACCTCCGCGGCGGACGGGCGGTAGCGGGAGGCGAGTTGCCCGAGCCGCTGCCACTCGGCGTGGTGTTCGGAGACGAACGCGTCGAGATCCAACTCCGCGCACCTCCTCCCCGACATGGCGAGAATAGACAGTCGCCACCAGTGGACGGGATACGGGAGGATGGGCGGGTGCCCAGCGACTACCGATCCGCCGGCGCCGGCCGCCTGGTCAACGGCGAGGCGGTCGAGGTGGAGGTGCGTACCGCCGGGATCGGTTCGCGGGTGCTGGCCTTCCTGATCGACGTCACCCTGCAGCTGATCCTGGCCCTCGCGCTGTTTATGCTCGGGCTGATCCTCGTGCTCTACCTGTCGCTGCGCGGCGACCCGCACCGCGCGCTGGTCAGCGGCCTGCTGGTGATCGCCGGGGTGGCCGTCTTCCTCGGCTACCCGGTGGCCGTCGAGATGCTCAGCGGTGGGCGGTCGGTCGGCAAGCTGGCGATGGGCCTGCGGGTGGTCCGTGAGGACGGCGGTCCCGTCCGGTTCCGGCACGCGCTGACCCGCGCGCTGGTCGGCCTCGCCGTCGAGTGGCCCGGCGTACTGATTCCGCCGGTGAGCTGGCTGATCTGCCTCGGCGTGATGATCATCCACCCGTCGGGCCGCCGGCTCGGTGACCTGGCCGCCGGCACGATGGTGCTGCACGAGCGGACACCGGCGCTGTGGGGCTGGGTGCCGACGATGCCGCCGCAGCTCCGGTCGTGGGCGGCGACCCTGGACCTGTCCGGCCTGGACGACGACCTGGCCCTTGCGGTACGGCACTACCTGTCGCGCAACCGGCAGATCCGGGAACCGGCGCGCACCCGGCTGGGCATCTCGCTGGCCGCTGAGGTGGCCCGGCAGACGACCCCGACGCCACCGCACGGCACGCCGGGCTGGGCGTACCTGGCTGCGGTACTGGCGGAACGGCACCGTCGGGCGACGGCCCGGCTGGCGAAGCGGCGCGCGGTGGCCGACCGCATCTGGGGCACGCTGCCGGGCGGTGCGGGACTGCCGGTGCTCCGGGACGCGTACCCGCGGGGCACCACCCGTGTCGGAACCGGCCCCCGCCCTGACCCCGACCTGGCGGACCGGGACGGTGCCGTGCCTGCGGACCGCTGGGTCGGCTGAGGGTCGTCGGAATGCGCATGCCACCGCTGCCGGGAACGTCGACCCCGCTCAGCCCCGAACGCCTTGCCGCCGGCGCGGTCGGGGACCGGCCCGTCGACGTTCCCTACTCCCCGATCACGATCGAGGCGTACGACCCGGCCTGGCCGGCCCTGTACACCGCCGAGCGGACCCGGATCCTCGCCGCGCTGGGGGATCGTGCGCACACCGTCGAGCACGTCGGGTCGACGGCAGTACCCGGACTGTCGGCCAAGAACCGGCTCGACATCGATCTGGTCGTCGCCGATCCGGCCGACGAGGCGACCTACGTGCCGGCGCTGGAGGCCACCGGGTACTCGCTGCGGACCCGGGAACCCGACTGGTACCAGCATCGCTGCCTGTGGACCGAGGGCCACACCGTGAACCTGCACGTGTTCGGGCCGGACTGCGACGAACACCTGCGACACCTGGTCTTCCGCGACTGGTTGCGTACGCATCCGGAGGACCGGGACCTCTACGAAGCCGAGAAGCGGCGCGCCGCCGCGGCCAGTCCCTGGTCCATGTCCGCGTACAACGGGCGGAAGGCCGCCTCGATCATCGAGATCCTGCGGCGCGCGGGGCTTCGCCCGGCAGCGCTCGGACAGCACTGATCCGCCGATCGTGCCGCCGCCACCGCCGTGTCACGAGGGTGCGGGCGCCACGGCGCTCGACAACCGGGCATTCGAGAGGCCGCGTACCCGAACGGCGACGGTCGGGAGGGACAGGTCTGTGGAGATCGAGTTCCCGGGAGGCCATTTTCCCGTTTTCTACGGTATGTACCTGCCAAAGGAACAGTAGATTCCGGGCAAATGCATATCGCAGAGGCCTCGTAATATGCATTTGCCCGTTTTCTCACCTCTGCGCAATCGCGCGAAAGTTACATTCGGGGAAAATGCCCTCTGGGGTCAGGGTTGCCGCGGTTTCCACACGGAACCGGCGAGTGGCCATGTACGGCGGGGCGGGACCGGCGCCCGAACGGGAACGGCGGGGCGGGATCGGCGCCCGAACAGAGGGACGGGTACGAGCCCTCGACACCGTGCGCGCGAGTGGGACCGGCGCCCGAACAGAGGGACGAGTACGAGCCCTCGACACCGTGCGCGCGGGACGGCGGTGCGTCGTGAGTACCCCCGTCTCCGACGAACCTGCCGTCCCGCGCATCCCCCCGGTTGGGCTCCCCCGTGTAACGCTCAGAAACGATCACTAGGACACGTTCTGTAGCTATAGCGTTACCGAGGATGACTTTACTGTCAAGCGAGTTCGTGATATTTCCGCCGTTCGTTGCGGGGATGCGTGGTGTAACGGGGATCCGGCGCCCCCTCGCCGGATGGTGACACTCCGCATCGGCGATGCGCCCGGCGCCGGTCCCGAACACGCACGGGCATACCCTTCGTCCGTGACCGGAGACGCGAGGCAGCGGCCCGCACCCGAGACGGCCCCACCCGCCGAACGGAGCCCCAGCACACCGGCGGCCCCGCCCGTGCTCGCCGTCACCGGACTGGTCCGGCGCTTCGGCGCCACCGTCGCCGTCGACGGGCTCGACCTGACCCAGCAGGCCGGCACCGTACTCGCGCTGCTCGGACCCAACGGCGCGGGCAAGACCACCACGGTCGAGGTGTGCGAGGGCTTCCAGCGTCCCGACGCCGGCACCGTACGGGTCCTCGGCCTCGACCCGATCGGGCAGTCGGCCCAGCTGCGCACCCGGATCGGCGTGATGCCGCAGGGCGGCGGCGCGTACCCGGGGGTACGGACCGGCGAGATGCTCCGGCTGGTCGCCAGCTGCGCCGCCGAGCCGCTCGACCCGGACTGGCTGCTCGACGTGCTCGGCCTGCGGGACTCGTTGCGGACCCCGTACCGGCGGCTGTCCGGTGGCCAGCAGCAGCGCCTGTCGCTGGCCTGCGCCGTGATCGGCCGGCCCGAGATGGTGTTCCTGGACGAGCCCACCGCCGGGCTGGACCCGCAGGCCCGGCACCTGGTCTGGGACCTGGTCCGCGCGCTGCGCGCGGACGGCGTGAGCGTCTTGCTGACCACGCACCTGATCGACGAGGCCGAGGCGCTCGCCGACCAGGTCGTCATCCTCGACCACGGCTCGGTGGTGGCCGCCGGTACGCCCGCCGACCTGACCGCCGGCGGGGACGACGAGCAGCAGCTCGGCTTCGTCGCGCCGCCGGGCCTGCCGGTGACCGAACTGCTCGACCGGCTGCCGGCCAGGTGCTCCGTCGAGGAGACCACCGACGGCCGGTACACGGTGCGCGGCGCCGTCGGACCGCGGGAGGTCTCCACGGTCACCGCCTGGTGCGCCGAGCGGGGCGTACTCGCCGAGGAGCTGAAGATGGTGCGCCGCAGCCTGGAGGACGTGTTCCTCGAACTGACCGGCCGGGAGCTGCGGTGAGCGCGGGGGTCGGCGTGGACGACGGGATGACGGGCAGGTTCGCGCCGGGCACGTTCCGGGCCGCGCCCGGCCGGGGCCGGCTCGGCCGGATGCTGCTGGCGCAGGTCGGCACCGAGACGAAGCTGGCCCTGCGCAACGGCGAACAGGTCCTGCTGACACTGATCATCCCGCTCGCTCTGCTGGTCGGCCTGACCGAGCTGCCGATCATCCAGCTCGGCACGCCGCGCATCGACTGGGTCGCGCCACGGGTACTGGCCCTGGCGATCATGTCGACCGCGTTCACCAGCCAGGCGATCGCACTCGGCTTCGACCGCCGGTACGGGGTGCTCAAGCGGCTCGCCGCCACGGCGCTGCCGCGCTGGCTGCTGGTCGCCGGCCGGGTCGGCGCCGCGCTGTGCGTCGTGCTGGTCCAGCTGGTGGTGCTCGGCGCGGTCGCGTTCCTGCTCGGCTGGTCACCGCGCCCGGCCGGGATCGGTTGGGCGGTACTGCTCGTCGCCGCTGGCACGCTGGCGTTCGGCGCGCTCGGTGTGCTGCTCGGTGGTTCACTGCGCGCCGAGATCGTGCTCGCCGTGGCCAACGCGGTGTGGTTCGTGCTACTGCTCGCCGGGGGCATCGCCGTACCGGCCGGTTCGCTCCCGGCCTGGCTGGCCGACCTGGTCACGGTGCTGCCGTCGGGCGCGCTCGCCGGCGGGCTGACCGACGTGCTCGCCGCCGGCACCGGTCCGGGATGGCAGCCCTTCGTCGTCCTGCTCGCCTGGGCCGCGCTGCCCGGCCTGCTCGCCACCCGCACCACCCGGCTGACCTGACGGCCGACACCGTCCCACCCGGAAAACCGGCGCCATAGCAGACACAACCAAACGTGACGCCGGTGCCATCATGGGGCCGTGCAGCATTCCCCGTACTTCCGGCTGCTCGGCGCCCTGGACGCCGAGGTGGCAGGCGTCGGCATCCGGCTGGGGTCGCCGCAGGCCAGGGCCATGCTGTCGCTGCTGCTCCTGCGCGCCAACGGGCTCTGCTCGCTGGACCAGCTGGTGCAGGACCTCTGGGGGGAGACGCCGCCGTCGTCCGCGCGCGCCCAGGTGCAGAACCACGTGTCCCTGCTGCGCCGCACCATCGAGTGCGCCGGTGGGGACGCCGCGGCCGTCCTGGTCACCCGCCCGCCCGGGTACCTGCTCACCGTCGGACCGGACCAGACGGACCTGATGGTGTTCCGCCGCCTGGTGACCTCGGCGCGCGCACACCGGGAACGCGGTGATCTCAGCACGGCGGTGGCCGAGTTCCGCGCCGCGCTCGACCTCTGGCGTGGCGCGGTGCTGTGCGACGTCACGCTGCCCGCGGTACGCGACCTGGCCGCGCCGCTCGACGAACTGCGGGTCGACGCGGTGGAGGACTGGGCCGAGACCGCGCTGTCGGCCGGTGCCGGCGAGGAGGTCGCGGCCGAACTCGGCGCGGCCGTCGCGCACTACCCGCTGCGGGAACGCCTGCGGGCGACGCTGATGCGTGCCCTCGCCGCGACCGGCCGCACCGCCGAGGCGCTGGAGGTCTACCGGACCGGCCGGGCCGTACTGGTGGAGGAGCTCGGCATCGAGCCGGGAGCCGGCCTGCGC
>JBAUUM010000245.1:0-13444 GCA_049582705.1 Actinocatenispora sp. | reverse complement strand
GAACGGGCCCGGCGGCGGCGGGTCGCGTACGCGCAGGGCGTGCTGGACATCGCCGCCGGCTCGGCCTCCCTGGACTTCGAGGACGAGGAGTCGGAGCTGCTGGAGGTCGGCGACCTGCTGGACGCCGAGCTGTTCGCCGAGCGGCACGAGCGGGACCCGAACCTGACCGCGGCCGAACGGGCGGCGGCGGACCGGAACTGGACGTTCGGGCACATCATCGTCGACGAGGCGCAGGAGCTGTCGCCGATGGCCTGGCGGCTGCTGATGCGCCGCTGCCCCACCCGGTCGATGACGGTGGTGGGCGACGTCGCGCAGACCGGCGTGGAGTCCGGCACCCGCACCTGGGCGGACGTGTTCGACCCGTACGTGGAGCACCGTTGGCGGATGGAGGAGCTGGAGACCAGCTACCGCACCCCGGCGGAGATCATGGCGGTCGCCGGCCGGCTGCTGGCGCACATCGACCCGTCGCTACGACCGCCCCGCGCGGTCCGGGAGACCGGCGTGCCGCCGTGGTTCGCCGAGGTGGATCCGGACCGGCTCGGTGCACGGCTCGCCGAGGAGACCGCACGGGAGGCGGCCGAGGTGGGTGACGGTCGGATCGGGGTGATCGTGCCGGTCGGCCGGGCGGCCGAGCTGGCCGCCACGGTGGCCGGCGCGGTGCCGGACGCGGCGAGCGGCGACGACCCGGACCTGGAGAGCCCGGTGGTGGTGCTGACCGTACGGCAGGCGAAGGGCCTGGAGTTCGACACCGTACTGGTCGCGGAGCCGGCGGCGATCCTGGCCGAGTCGGTACGTGGCCACAGCGACCTGTACGTGGCGCTCACCCGGGCCACCAACCGGCTCGGCGTCGTCCACTCCGGACAGTTGCCGGCCGCGCTGGCCCCACCGGTGGACGACTGAGACACCGCACCGCTGCGCCGCCGGGTCCCCGTACCGGGCGGCGCAGCGGTGCCTGTGGTGCCCCGCCGACGGCGGGGAGCCGGCGGTACGCCGCCTACGGGAGCGACGCGCTGCCGAACAAGCCGGGCAAATGCGTGGCTACGATGCGGGCGGCCGGGTGCGGCGACGGAGGGAGCGGACGTGGCGGTACGGGTCGAGAAGTCCGGTCGGGTGTGGACGGTCGTGCTGTCCCGGCCCGAGGTCCGCAACGCCGTGGACGGGCCGACCGCGGTCGCGCTGGCGGACGCGTTCCGCGACTTCGACGCGGCATCCGACGCCGACGTCGCGGTCCTGTACGGCGAGGGCGGCACGTTCTGCTCCGGCGCCGACCTGAAGGCGTTCGGCACCGAGCGGGCCAACCGCACCGCCCCGGACGGGGACGGTCCGATGGGGCCGACCCGGATGCGGCTGGGCAAGCCGGTGATCGCCGCCGTCGCGGGGCCCGCGGTGGCCGGCGGCCTGGAACTCGCGCTCTGGGCCGACCTGCGGGTCGCCGACGACACCGCGGTGTTCGGCGTGTACTGCCGCCGGTGGGGTGTGCCGCTGATCGACGGCGGGACCGTCCGGTTGCCCCGGCTGATCGGCGGCAGCCACGCGATGGACATGATCCTGACCGGCCGGTCCCTACCGGCGGACGAGGCGGCCCGGATCGGCCTGGTGAACCGTCTGGTGCCGCGCGGCCAGGCCCGCACCGCCGCGGAGCAGCTGGCCGCCGAGCTGTCCGCGTTGCCGCAGACCTGTCTGCGGCAGGACCGGCTGTCCGCCCTCGAACAGGACGGCCTCGACGAGGACACGGCGCTGCGCAACGAGTTCCGGCACGGCCAGCTGTCGCTGGCCGAGGCGGCGGCAGGCGTCGGGCGTTTCACCTCCGGCGAGGGCCGGCACGGCCACCCGGCCTGACCGCGTGGACGTACGGGTCCGGCCCCTCTCGGCCGGCGCGACGAGGATGTTCCGTCGTCGTAGGGCGCCGAGCGATGGCGTCGAACGGCGATCATGGGTGGATGGGTGACGAGCCGGACGATCGGCGTCCTGATCGGGCGGGTTTTGACTGGCGGGGAAAGGCCACCGCTGTCTGTCTGGGCGTGGTCGCTGGAGTGGGCCCCGGCCTGATCGGCCGGGGCATCGCCTGGCTCGTGTTGGCGGCAGCAGCCGCCCTCCTGGCGATCGTGTTCGCCACCGGATGGTTGCATCGGCAGCGGTTGCCGGCGCATGCGCCGCTGGTCCGTTACACCGTCCCTGTTCTGTTGGTACTGGCCGCGGTCGCCGCCGTCGGCAGCGTGCTGGTTCCCGCCGGCTGGACACGTCCGACGGTCTTCACCGCCTCGGTGCTGGTCGCCGCCGCGGTCCTGATCCCGACCGACACCCGCGCCGCGCTGTCCCTCCTCCTCGGTGTGGCGTTGATCGGTGCCGGAGTGGCGGCCGTCGGGGACGGGATCCAGGACCTTCTGAGCGGAACCGTCCGGGGCGGCGCGGTGATGATCGGCACCGGGGCAGCGGGCATCGTTCTCGGGGGCGGACTTCTGCTGGGCAGGCGGGTCCTGGCTGGTGCAGCGATCATCGGTGCGGGGGCGGCCTTCGCAGGTCTCGGGGTCGAGGACGTGCTGCAAGGGCGTGTCGCCGTGGGGACGGCGGTGATCGGTGCCGGGATTGCGGCCGTCGCTCTCGGGGCCGGAACCCGGCTGCGTGGGACCGTCGTGTTCGGCGCGGCGACGATCGGCGCGGCGACGGCGTTCGCCGCTCTCGGCGTCGAGAACCTGCTGCGGGGAGACGTCGTTTTCGGAATGTCACTGGTCGGTGCGGGTCTGGCTGTTGTCGGTTTCGGGATCGGCGAACTTCTGGGGAGGACGATCCTGGCTGGTGCGGCGATGATCGGCGCCGGGGTGGCCGTCGTGGGCCTCGGAATCGGGCTTCTACTGGACGGGACAGGCCTGGCCGGTGTGGCGCAGCTTGGTCTCGGGGTCGCCGTCGCAGGCTGGGGAATCGGGCTCCTGCACCAGGTCGGCGCGTGGCGGCGGTGCTACCGGTGGCTGACCGGTCAGCCTCGGTGAGGTCGTCACGGGACCTCGTAGGAGACCGGTTCCGGTGTGGCGGTGCAGGCCGTGAGCGTGGTCGGTGGCCGTCGACCCGCGACCGGGGGCACCCGACGACCGCCCCCGGCTCAGGCCAGGCGCAGGGTGATCCACGGGATGTCGGAACCCGGCAACAGGTACCGCTCCACCTCGACGAACCCGTGCGCCAGCGCGAACCGCAGACCGTCCGGGTTGGACGCCAGCACGACCGTCTCGATCACGTCGGCGCCCAGCGTCCGGGCCAGGTCCAGCCCACGCTCGTAGAGTTCCGCGCCGAATCCCTGGCCACGGTGCCCGGCGAGCACCCGGGCGATCACGGTCGCGGTGGCCGAGTCGTCGGTCGGCGGCCGTACCGTCGTGCACCCCACCAGCTGGTCGTCGAGGTACGCGACCTCCAGGTGATTCCGCCGGGAGCGCTCGCGCACCTCGTCGAGCGACAACAGGGCGGTGGGGATGATCACGTTGTGGACGTACTGCCAGTCCGCGAACGTGACGTCGCTGTCCGGGCGTACTACACGAAGCTTGGGCACCGGAGCAGGAAACCGTGCCCGCCTCGTGGCGTCAAGTGCGCGGGACGTGACCGGCCGACCCGCCGTGCAGAGGCAAGCGTCGCTTGCGCACCATTCACCCGGTGCGGCGCGGCGACCGTCGACCTTGTCGAAGGAGAAGCCGACCTGGTGTGGCTTCCGCCGCGCCACGACGAACTGGAACCGCGCGACGGATCCGCTCTCGATTCGTCCGCGTCGCACGACCAGCACCGGCAGGAACTCGGGAGGAGTACGGATGTCGCAGGAGGCGCGGGATGAGCGGCTGGGGCTGACGGGCCTGGATCCGGAGCAGCGGAGACAGCGCTTCGAGAAGCTGGAGCGGGAATGTGCTCAGAGGCTCGAGGCGGCGAAGGCGGCGCTGCGGGCCGCGCGGGCGCGGCGGGAGAACCCGGGCACCGACTGACACCCACGCCACCTCGTTCGGTGGACGAGGCCCCCGTTCACGGCCGGTGGTCAGCGGGCGAAGATCTGCGACTCGTCGGCGAACGCCTTGAACTCCAGCGCGTTGCCGGCCGGGTCGAGCAGGAACATGGTCCACTGTTCGCCCGGCTCACCGGCGAACCGCTGGTACGGCTCGATCACGAAACGGGTGCCGGCCGCCCGCAGCCGCGCCGCCAGCTCGTGGAACGCCGGCACCGGCAGGATCACCCCGAAGTGCGGCACCGGTACGTCGTGGCCGTCCACCGGGTTGTGGTCCACGCCGCCCGGACCACCGGCGGCATCGGTGCCGCCGTCGCCCGTGCCCCCGTCATCGGCACTGCCGCCAACGGCGCGGGCCGGTACCAGGTGGGTGACGAGCTGGTGGCCGTGGAAGTCCCAGTCCACCCACCGCTCGGCGCTGCGCCCCTCCGGCAGGCCCAGCACCCCGCCGTAGAAGGACCGCGCGCGCCCCAGGTCGTCGACCGGGATGGCCAGGTGGAAGCCCGGCCGACCGTCCGTACTCGTCATCGGCGCTCCTCACCCGCGTGTGCGTCCCCGCCCGATGGTCGCACCGTCGCCCGGGCGGCGCCCGCGGTGTGCCCGGATACCGGGATTTCAGATTATTTTCGTCTCGCCATATTGAAACCGGAACATTCCTTCCTCTAGCGTCGGACCGCGTCGACAGGATCCCCTCGCGACACCCCGACGGCAGGAGGTTCGATGTCCGTCCCCCGCATCCTCACCACGATGACCGCCGGCCTGGCGGCGCTGGCCTGTTCCGCGCTCGCCCTCGCCGCGATCCCCGGCGCCGCGAACGCCTCCGCACACCGCCCGTCCGTCCGGCACGTGCGGGTGATGACGTTCAACATCCACCACGGTGCCGGCGCGGACAACATCCTCGATCTGGAGGACACCGCGCGGTCCATCGAGGCGCACCACCCGGACGCGATCGGTCTCCAGGAGGTCGACCGGCACTGGGACACCCGCAGCGACTTCCTCGACGAAGCGCAGTGGCTGGCCGACCGGCTGCACATGCACGCCGTGTACGGCGCGAACCTGGACGAGGACCCGCCGGCCGACGGCCAGCCGCGCCGCCAGTACGGCACCGCGATCCTGAGCCGCTACCCGATCCTCGACTGGTCCAACACACACCTGACCAAGGCCGGGCACCCGGAGTCGGAGCAGCGCGGCCTGCTGCACGCCCGGATCCTGGTCCGCGGCATGCCGTTCAACTTCTACAACACCCACCTGCAGCACGACTCGGCGGCGATCCGGCTCGCGCAGGTGGCCCAGGTCAAGGAACTGATCGGTACGCCGCGCGACCCGTGGATCCTGACCGGTGACCTCAACGCCGAGCCCACCGCGCCGGAGATCGTGTCGCTCACCGAGCACCTGAGCGACACGTGGGCCGAGGTCGGCGTGGGCGACGGCTTCACGTACGACGCCACGAAGCCGCACGCGCGCATCGACTACGTACTGACCGGGGCGGGCGTGACCCCGCGGCACGCCGAGGTGGCCGACTCGGGCGCCTCCGACCACCTGCCGGTGGTCGCCGACCTGGTCCTGCGCGGCCGACACCACGGCCGGCACTGATCCTGGCGGTACGGCTGCGGCCCGCCCGGTGACCGGGCGGGCCGCGGCGCTGTCGGCCCGACGCGTGGTGCGCCGTCTCAGCCCGGTCGGTGTGCCTCGATGAGGAACCGCTGGGAGTACGCGACGAACGGGCCGTCCCGCTCGATCCGCTCGTGCAGCTCGACGAGCCGGTCCCGGTACGCGTCGACGGTGAAGCCGGGCACGATCCAGATGACCTTGCGCAGGAACACCACGACGGCGGCGATGTCGTCGAACTCCATCCGCAGCGACTCGGGCCGCAGGTCGACCACGTCCAGGCCGAGCGACCGCGCCTCGCGCGCCATCCGCTGCGGATCCCGGGCGTCACCGATCGGCTGCTCGCCCATCATGAAGTCGGTCAGTTCCCGTACGGTGCCGGCACCGACCTGCTGCGACAGGTACGCGCCGCCGGGCGCGAGCACCCGCGCGATCTCGTCCCACCGGGTCATGACCGGATGCCGGCTGACCACCAGGTCGAACGTCGCGTCCGGGAACGGCAGGTCGGCGTCGTCGGCGACCCCGGCCACCGTGCCGCCCAGCGGCGCCAGGTTGCGCCGGGCGATCTCCAGGTTGGGCGGCCACGACTCGGTCGCCCGCAGCACCGGTGGCGGCTGCGGGATGGTGGCGAGCACCTCACCGCCACCAGTCTGGATGTCCAGTGCCGCCGACGCGGTGGCCATCCGGGCGGCGATCAGCCGGGCGTAGCCCCACGACGGCCGTTCCTCACTGGCCCGCCCCTCGAACCAGGAGAAGTCCCATCCCTCCACCGGTACCGCGGCACCCTCGGCGAGCAGGTCATCGACGGTGCGTGTGCTGTGTGCCATCCGGCCAGCCTCATCAGGATCCGCTGCCGCCGCAAGGACTTTTCGACGCCGTGGCCCACGGGACGGTGCCTGTCGCCGCCGCGGCCGACTGCGTCACCGCCCGCGGGGTCACGACCCGCTGTCGTCGTGGCCCTCGACGAACACGAGCCGGCGTTCCAGCGCCCCGGCCCGGCGCACCCGCAGCGCCTCCCCGTACTCCGGCGAGTCGTACCACCGCCGGGCCGCCTCCATGGACGGGAACTCGAGGACGATCACCGAGAACCCGTCCGGCCACTCGCCCTCCACCGCGGTCAGGTCGCCGCCGCGGACCAGGTACCGGCCGCCGTACTGCGCGACCGACGCCGCGGCGAGCGTCCGGTACCGCTCGACCAGTTCGGCGTCGAGCGGGCGTACCTCGGAGATCACGTAGGCGGACACGGCCGCTCCCTTCCTCGACTCTTCACGGGGCTCAGCCGGCGAAGCCACCGACCTCGTACCGGCTGAGCGCGGCGGGATCCAGCCGTACGCCGAGCCCGGGCCGGTCCGGCAGCGGGACGGTGCCCCGATCGGGACGCGGCGGGTCGACGAGCAGCGGATCCCGCAGCGGATTGTGCCGCACGTCGTACTCCACCGCGGTGACGGCCGGCGCGCACGCGGCGAGCTGCAGTGTGGCGGCGTACGCGAGGGCCCCGCCGTACAGGTGCGGGATGACGAGCTTGCCGCGGGCGCCGGCGTAGCCGGCGATCGCCACCGCCTCGGTCAGGCCGCCGGTCTTCGCCACGTCGGGCTGCAGTACCGCCACCGCCGGCGAGTCGCTGTAGGCACGGAACGCGTCCCGCCCGTACAGGTTCTCGCCGGTCGCGATGACCAGCCCCGTGGCGCGGTGCAGGTCCTCCAGGTCGGCGAGCGCGTTGCCGGCGACCGGCTCCTCGATCCAGCGCACGTCGTACCCGGTCAGTATTGGCGCCATCGCGGTCGCCTCGGCGACGCTCCAGGCCTGGTTGGCG
Source organism: Actinocatenispora sp. (assembly GCA_049582705.1). Lineage (GTDB taxonomy): Bacteria > Actinomycetota > Actinomycetes > Mycobacteriales > Micromonosporaceae > Actinocatenispora. The sequence continues at coordinate 6,047 of JBAUUM010000245.1, read as the reverse complement.
TCGGCGTACAGGGCGACGTCCGGGCCGACCGCGGCACGGACGGCGGACAGCACCTGCTCGTCGGTACGGCGACCGAAGCCGAGCTTCACCTTGACCGCGCCGTGCCCGTCGCGCCGGCAGGCCGCGGCGGTGTCCGTCGGAGCATCCGGGCCGATCGCGCTCGCGTACACCGGCGCACTGTCCCGCACCCGGTCGCCGAGCAACCGGCCGGCGGAGGTACCGGTGGCCCGGCCGCGCAGGTCCCACAGCGCGAGGTCGACGCCGCTGATGGCCTGCGTGACGGGTCCGGGCGCGCCCCACTGCCGGGCGACCGGCCACAGCGCCGTGGTCAACCGGCGGTGCAGCCCGGCGATGTCGGCGGCGCCGGCGCCGAGCAGCAGCGGAAAGACGCCCTCGCGCAGGGTCGCGGCCCGCTCGACCGGCGCCCAGCTCGGATAGTTGACCCAGCTCTCGCCGTGGCCCACGGTGCCGTCCGCGGTACGCAGCTCGACGAGCACCATGGACCGGTGCCGCAGCGGCGCGAAGGACGCGGCGATCCCGTCCGGCACCTCGGCCCGCAGCACCCGCAGGCGCGCGTCGACGATCCGGTCCCCGTCGTCGCCCATCGGCCCTCCCCGCGTCCCTGACCAGCGCCGACACCGTACCGGAACGGGCCTCGCACGGGAAGGCGCGCCGTCCGCCCGCACGCGGGCACGGTACGGCCGGGCGGTGCCGGCCCGGCGACGCCTGAGATCCTGGACGGGTACGGCACCCGAACCCCAGGACGGTCAGTGGTGAACTCTTCATGGCGTGACCTGCCGGAACCGGCCCGCGGTATCGCGGAGGCCACCGGCGACGCCGTCCGGGCCGCGCGCGCCGCCGACGACGACGCGTACCGGGAGGCGACCGCCCGCCTCGCCGCGGCCGAGCCGGAGCAGGTCGGCATCGTCACCGGCGCCGCCGTCCGGTTGCTGCTGGAGGACACCCACCCCGACGGGCTGACCGCCGACGACCTGCGTGCCGTGCTGACCCGGTGCGTCACGTCCGCCGTCTGGTTCACCGCGCTCGACCCGACCGTGCCCGGCATCCTCGTCGCCGGCGCGCTCGGCGTACACGAGTCCGACGGCGAACGGCTGCCGCTGACCGGACCGGCGGTCGCCGCGCACGCCCCGCTGCTGCTGGCCTCGCTGGCCACCGGCGCGGAGCACCCGTTGGAGGTGTACCTGCGGGCGGCGCTGGCCGACATCGAGCGCGCGGAGACGATGGAGATGCCCTGAACGGAGTACGGCTCCGGCCACGTCCGGGGGCATCGCGCCCACGATAGGACGGCCGGCCGCCAATGCGCTCCGACGGCCTCCGTGACGGTGTTAGCTTCCGCTTGGGACCAGGGGAATCACGCGGAACGGGGGCACGGCATGAGCTTCATCCAGATCATCGAGTACGAGACGGACCGGCCGGACGAGATGCAGGCGCTGGGCGACAAGCGGATGCACGAGATGAACGGGAAGGCGCCGTTCAACCAGTTGTTCGTCACCCAGGACCGGGACAAGCCGAACCACTACCTGACGATCGTCGAGTTCGACTCGTACGACAAGGCGATGGAAAACAGCAAGAGTCCCGACCAGCAGCACTGGGCGGAACAGATGGCGGCACTGTGCTCGAAGCCGCCGAAGTTCTACAACCTGGACGTGCAGACCACGGCGCCCTGACCGGAGCCGTGCAGGTCCGGTCCACCGGCCCGCCGCCTGCGGTGGGCCGGTGTCAGGTGGTGGACTCGCCGACCACCACGCCCTCGTCCGGGCCCAGGTCCAGCGCGCCGTCCACCCGTTCGCCGGCCCGGCCGGTGTGCGTGGCGGCGATGACGTGACCCGGGCGCCCGTCGACGGGCAGCGACACGGGACGCCGACCGAGGTTCAGCGCGACGGTGACGGCCCGCCCCTCGTACTCACGCCGGTAGCTGAGCAGGTCACCGGACGCGCGCACGTCGCACACCCGGCCGACCGACAGCGCCGGCTCCGCGCGGCGCAACGCGATCAGATCCTGGTACAGGCAGAACATCGAGGTCGGGTCGACGGCCTGCGCCGCCACGTTGACCCGCGTCGCCGAGTCGGGCACCGGCAGCCACGGCGTCGCCTCCGGCGCGCAGAACCCGCCATGCGGCGCGGCGGACCACTGCATCGGACTGCGTTCCGGGTCACGCCCCACCCCGATGCCGGGCACCCGTCGCGCGTACGGGTCCCGCACCAGCTCGTCGGGCACCGGCACGTCGGTCATGCCGATCTCGTCGCCGTAGTACACGATCGGCGTGCCGCGCAGCGTCAGCAGCAGCATCGCCGCGACCCGCGCCTGCGCCGACCCGACCCGCGTCGCGACGCGGCTGCGGTCGTGGTTGCCGAGCACCCAGTTCGGCCACGCGTGGCCGGGCAGCGCCGCCTCGTAGCGCACGACGAGGTCGGCGACGTCCGCCGCCCGGTACGGCACCGAGATGAGGTGCATGTTCGAGGGCAGGTGCAGGGCACCGCCGCGCTCTCCGTAGTAGTGCGCCAACCGCTCCACGGGCAGGTACATCTCCCCGAGCAGCACCCCGTCGGGCCGGTACTCGTCCAGCACCTCGCGCATGCCGGTGACCATCGCGAGCGTCTCCGGCCGGTCCGTGGTGTACGTGGGCAGCAGCGCGTCGTACGGCGGGAGCCCGTCGTGGAAATCGGGGTTGGCCGGGTTGTCGCGCAGCTGGTCGTCCTTGACCAGCTGCCGGCAGGCGTCCACCCGGAACCCGTCGACACCGCGCGCCAACCAGAACCGCATGACGTCGTACTGCGCCTCCCGGACCTTCGGGTTGCGCCAGTTGAGGTCGGGCTGCTCCGGCAGGTAGGCGTGGTAGTAGTACTGACCGCTGGCCTCGTCCAGGGTCCAGGCGGGGCCGCCGAACACGGAACGCCAGTTGTTCGGCGGTCCGCCGTCCGCCCCGGGATCGGCCCACAGGTACCAGTCCCGGCGCGGGTCGTCCCGGCCCCGGCGGGACTCCCGGAACCACGGGTGGTGCTCCGAGGTGTGGTTCGGTACGAAGTCGACGAGTACCCGGACGCCGCGCCGGTGCGCCCGCCGGACCAGCGCGTCGAAGTCGTCGAGGGTGCCGAACGCGGGATCGACGTCGGTGTGGTCGGTGATGTCGTACCCGAAGTCGGCCATCGGCGAGGGGTAGAACGGCGAGATCCACACCGCGTCGACACCGAGGTCGGCGAGGTGACCGATCCGCTGCCCGATGCCGGTCAGGTCACCGACCCCGTCGCCGTCGCTGTCCCGGAACGAGCGCGGATAGACGTGGTACACGACGCCGCTCTGCCACCACGGGTAGCCGTCCATGCGCTCGACGGTAGCCCGGTACCGGTGACACCGCCCGCGGGCATGACCCGTTCGGTGGTCCCGCCGACCCCGGCACGCGGCGGACCGGCGGTCTTGATCATGCTGGCTAGCCTGCACGGCATGGCCAGGCACCCACAGGAACGACGCCGGTACTCCGGGGCACAGGTGGCGCAGGGCTACCTGTTCGGCCTCCTCGGCGCGCTCGCCGCGGCCGTGGTCGGAACCGGCACGCTCGTCACCACGCTGCGCAGCACCCGCGCACTCTGCGCCAGCAGCCTGACCGGGGGCACCGAGCCGTACGGAACCTGGACCTGCCCGGACGGCCTCGGCTACCTCATCCCCGCCGGCCTCGTCGGCGGCGCCGCCGCGATGCTGGCCCTCACCGCCGCCGCCGTCCTGATCGGCCGGCACACCGGCCCGGCCACCATCCGGCGGATGTCACACCACGTCCTGTGCCTCGCCCTGCTGATCGTGATGCCCGTGTCGGTCGGCGCCCTGGTCGTCGCGATGACCAGCGGACCCGGCCGGCTCGGCGGCGGGGCCGCCGGCATCGTCCTGCCGGCGGCCCCGCTCCTGCTCAGCCACCTCGCGCTGCGCTCGGGCCGCCGACCCCTGCTCGTCCTGCTGGTGGCCGCGCTCGCGGCCCTGGTGGTCGTCCCGCCCGTCGTGGTCGTCGTACTGCAGGACGCGCTGCTGCTGCCCCTCGTGACGCTGGTCAGCGGCTGCTGGGCACTGGCGCTCGGTCTGCGGCTGTGGGCTGCGGCGGTACCCGCGTCGGAACCCGCCGCCGGGTGAGCCGGCGCTGGATGTAGAGCTCCGCGATCAGCAGGTTCACCCCGAGGCTCACCCAGATGCTGGCGCTGGCGATGTCGTGGGTGAGCGCGCGGGAGTCCCCGCCGTACGCCGACCAGTGCAGCTGCGGCACCACCATCAGCATCAGTGCCACCTGCCAGAGCCGCGACGCCAGCGACGACAGCAACGTGGCGAAGTTGCGGATCATCCACCGGCGGTGCTCGGCGTACCGGCGCTGACGGATCGTCCGGTACCCGGCGACCGCCGTACCCAGCCACACCGCGTCGACCGCGAGCAGCGCCAGCATGTAGCTCGCGCCGAACTGGCTGAGCAGCGCCACCGGCACGGCCAGTACCACCGACGGGAACACCCCGCCGAAGAAGTAGACCCGGCCGGTCCACCGGTGCACCATCGGGTACCGGCGACGCAGCCACGGCCAGAACTGCCCGAACCCGGTGACCGTCGCGACGGCCGCGGTCCCGATGTGGGCGACGAGCAACCAGAAGTGCAACTGGTCGCCGTGCATCGGTACCCGGCTCGTGGTGATGTCCGGCGGCAGGTACGCCGACACCATGAAGGCGGTCAGGCCCAGCCCGACCACCGTCAGCGCGACGAGCCCCCAGCCCGGAAACCGTGCGCCGCGCCCCCGCGCCGCGTGCCTGGCCGCCGGTGCCACCGGCTGGCGCGTGTCCACCGCCATGTCGCCACCTCTCTTCATCCCCGTGGCCTCACTCTGGCAACGACGGCGCGCGAACGCCCTGGGAGCACCACCCGGGTTCACGGTGGGGCTGCCCCCAGCACCGGGGTGCGCGAGGGTGACGTACGTCCGACCGCATGGCTGGCCGGCCGCCGCAACCCGTAGCGTCTAGGCATGAGCGTGATCCTTCTGGCCGCTCCGGCCACGGGTGGCGGGCTGGCGGGCACCGTCGCGGACTGGGCGACGAAGATCATGGACGTACTGGGCAGCCCCGGGGCGGGCCTGGCCAACGCGCTGGACAGCATCATCCCGGTCCTGCCGAGCGAGGTCATCCTGCCGCTGGCCGGGTTCGCGGCGAGCCGCGGCACGATCAACCTGTACGCGGCGCTGGTCTGGACCACGATCGGGTCGATCGTCGGGTCGCTCGCGATGTACTACATCGGCGCGGCCTTCGGCCGGGAGCGCGTACTCGGCTGGGCCGCGAAGATCCCGCTGGTCAAGGTGTCGGAGATCGAGCGGACCGAGGCGTGGTTCCGCCGGCACGGCCCGATCACGGTGTTCCTGGGGCGGATGGTCCCGGTGTTCCGGAGCCTCATCTCCATCCCGGCCGGCGTGGAACGCATGCGGTTGACCACGTTCATCCTGTACACCGCGCTGGGCAGCGCCATCTGGAACACCATCTTCGTCATGGCCGGCTACCTGCTCGGGGCGAACTGGACGAAGGTCGAGGAGTACGGCAGGATCTTCTCCAAGATCATCATCGGCCTGATCGTCCTGGCGGTCGTCTACTTCGTGGTCTCCCGCCTGCTCCGGCGGCGCCGCGAGGCGGCCGGTCGGGACGCGACGGACGCGGATCCGGCCGACCGGGAGGGGCCGGGTAGGGACGGGCCCGGATGGGACGGGCCGGGTCGGGACGCGACCGGCGGGAACGCCGCCGACCGGGACGCGGTCGCCGTGCCGTACCCGCAGGGTCCGGACGCGCCAGCGCCGGGATCCTCGCAGCCGGGCGCACCGGGGATGCGTGATGCCGGGCCGGGCGACCCGGACGTGTCGAACGGTAACGGCGCCTGGCTCGCCGGCCTCCGCTCGGACGCCCCCTGGGGACAGGAACCGGTCGGACGGTCGCTCGGCGGCGACGGCCCGGCCACACCGGCGGGGCGGCCACTCGGCGGCGACGGCCCGGTCACACCGGCCGGGTGGCCACTCGGCGACGGGC
>JBAUUM010000244.1:0-2555 GCA_049582705.1 Actinocatenispora sp. | reverse complement strand
TGTCCGCGGTGGCGGCGGGAGCGTGGGGGGTACGCGTGCACGAGGTCCGGGCCACCGTCGACGCGCTGCGGGCCTGGCAGGCCGCCGTCGCCGGAAGTGTGGACGCCGCGACGGTCGGGAGGCACCGTGCCTGACCTGTCCGCCGTGCCGGTGCCCGCGGGCCGCGGCGCCGACCGGATCACGCTGACCGGGCTGCGGGTCCGGGGCCGGCACGGGGTGTACGACTTCGAACGCGCCGAGGGGCAGGACTTCGTCGTGGACGTCGTCCTGGACGTCGACCTGGCGCCGGCCGCCGCGTCGGACGACGTGACCGACACCGTGCACTACGGAGAACTGGCCGACCGGCTCGCCGCGATCGTGGCGGGGGAGCCGGTCGATCTCATCGAGACGCTCGCCGACCGGCTCGCCGCCGCCTGCCTGGCCGACCCGCGGGTGTCCACCGCCCAGGTCACCGTGCACAAGCCGCAGGCACCGATCGCCCACACGTTCGCCGACGTCGCGGTCACCCTGACCCGCCACCGGGACGGCGCATGACGACCGCGGTGCTCGCGCTCGGCGCCAACCTCGGCGACCGGGAGGACCAGCTGCGTACCGCGGTGGCGGGGCTCGGCGACGTGCTGCTCGCGGTGTCCGGACTGTACGAGACGCCGCCCTGGGGTGACACCGACGCGCCGCCGTACCTGAACGCCGTCGTACTCGCCGCGGACCCGTCGTCCGACGCGACGGACTGGCTGCGTCGCTGCCAGCGGCTGGAGGACACGGCCGGACGGCGGCGGGACCCGGCCCGCCGGTACGCGCCGCGCACCCTCGACGCCGACGTGATCGCGGTGTTCACCGACGGCCTCACCAGCCCGGTGGCCAGCGATTCGGCGGAGCTGACCCTGCCGCATCCGCGCGCCGCGCAACGCGCGTTCGTGCTCGTACCGCTGCACGAGATCGCGCCGGACCTGGTGCTGCCCGGTGAGGGCCCGGTGGCCACGCTGCTGGACCGGCCGGAGGTGGCGGCCGACGTGCCGGGCGTACGGCGCCACGGCGGCGACAACTGGTGGAAGGCTGAGCCGCGATGAGGCAACAGGAACCGGAGCCGCAGCTGCGGCCGTCCAGCCCCGGGATGCTGGTCCTCGTGGCGGTGCTCGCCGGGGTGGCGGGATGGGTTCTCTTCGACCGGTTCTACGGCGACATCCCGCCGCTGCCGCTGCTGCCCGGCATCACCCTGCTGGTCATCGCCGTCGTCGAGGGCATCGCCGCGTGGACGACGAAGCGGCGGATCGACCGCCACCCGGGCACCGAGCCGGTCAACCCGCTGGCGGTGGCGCGGTACGTGCTGGTCGCGAAGGCGTCGGCGACCGCGGGGGCGCTCTTCGCCGGCCTGTACGGCGGTGCCCTGCTGTGGGTCGTGCGGTACCGGGACCAGCTCGCCGCCGCGGGCGACGACGTGGCGCCCGCCGCGGCCGGCGCGCTGGGATCGATCGTGCTGGTCGTCGCCGCGCTGCTGCTGGAGCGCGCCTGCCGCGTCCCGCACCGTCCGGAGGACGACGACGAGGACGAACGCCGCTGACCGCGCTGACGTGGGCCGATCCGCGCCGGTCCGGTGGCTCGTGTCCGCTCGGCGGGCGGCGGAACTGGCACCGCTGCGGGACGATGAGGACGGAGCCGGTACAGGATCCGGGCGTCGTACCCGGGTGACGGCTCCCGCGGCTCGCCGAGGGAGGCGCAGATGGCGCAGGACGACTCGACGGTTCAACTGCCGGACCGGGGCGGTGACCGTCGGTACGCGGCCGACCAGTACGGCGACGAGGTGCCGGACCGCGGGTTCGGGGTGGGCGGCGCGGACGCCCCCGGCGGTTGGGAGAGCGCCGATCCGACCCGGTACCAACCGGGGGCCGCGCCGGGCTACCCGCCGCCACCGGAGGCGGACCGTACCCGGCTGTTGGGTGGCGACGGGTGGGGCGACGTCCCGCAGCCGCCGCCGTTCCGGGACCGGCTGCTCGTGCACGGCGTCTGGGAGGTCCTGCTGATCGTCCTGGTCGGCGGCCTGCTCCTGTTCTGCTTCATCACCGAACCGCGGATGCTCAGCGCTGCCGGCCGCAACCAGCTGGCGCTCAACGCGGCGACGCTGGGCATGTTGGCGATCGCCCTGTCCCTGTCGCTGCGCGCGGCAACGCCGAACCTGGCCCTCGGCGCGTTCGCGACCGTGGCCGGCACGCTGTTCGTGCGCAGCATCTCGCACGGCCCGCTGGTCGCCGCGGCCATCGCGATCGGCGTTTCGCTCGCGGCCGGTCTGGTGCTGGGGCTGGTGGTCGCCGCGCTGCACGTGCCGGGCTGGGCCGCCAGCCTGGCGGCGCTCTGCGGTGGCCTCGCGACCCTCACCGCGCTCAACCGGAACGGCACGACGGTCGTGCTCGACAACGCGTCGGTACCGGACCCGGGCAGGCACCCGATCGTGTGGTTCGCCGCGGTCGCCGCCGTCAGCGTGCTGTTCGGTCTGCTGGGTCTCATCGGCCCGATCCGGCGGGGCGTCGGCGGCTACCGGTCCGTGGCCGACCCCGCAGACC
>JBAUUM010000243.1:0-10645 GCA_049582705.1 Actinocatenispora sp. | reverse complement strand
CGGACCGGCTGCCCCGGCCGGCCCTACCCGCCGGGCTGCGCTACGTGGGCACCGAGGGCGCCGGCGAGGTGCAGACCCCGCTGGCCGGCGCGGCCGCCGACGGACTGGCGGTCGGTGACCGGGTCTGGTTCCGCCACGCCAAGGCCGGTGAGCTGTGCGAGCATGTGAACGAGCTGCACCTGGTCGACGGTGATCGGATCGTCGACACCGTGCCCACCTACCGCGGCGAGGGCAGGGCGTTCCTCTGACCGGGCCGCCCGGGGCCAACGGTGAGCGGGCCCCGCGACAAGGGTGACGAGCGGCGGCGCGAGGCCTCAGGCGTCCACGTAGGCGGCGAGGTACTGGCGGAGCATCCGCTTGCCCTCCGCGACCACCTCGGCGTCACCGTCCGGGTGGCGCCGGAACGCCAGCTTGATCAGCGCGTCGCCGGTCTCCACCGCGATGGTGAGGGCCAACTCGAACCGTTCGCCGGCGGGCAGCCCGAAGCGCTCGACGAGTACGTCCCGCAACTTCGCGGCGATGACGCCGTTGTTGTCCAGGTCGGAGTCGAGCAGGTGGAGGTCGACGATGTCGCCGAAGTGCAGGCCACGGAAGCCGGGCAGGCTGCGGTGCATCGCCACGTACTCGTCGATGACCACGTCGACGCCCTCCCACCAGTTCGCCAGCCGGCCGTCGGTGAGCCGGGCGCCGATCCGGTCGAGGTACGTCTCCAGGTTGCGCAGGGTCAGTGCCTGGACGATCGCCCGCTTGTCCGGGAAGAACTGGTACACCGAGCCGATCGCCACCCCGGCGCGCTCCGCGAGCAGGGTCGTGGTGAGGCCGTCGTATCCGAGTTCGTCGACCAGCTCGGCGCAGGCGTCGAGCATCCGCTGCACCCGGGCGGCGCTGCGTTCCTGCACGGGAAGCCGCCGCAGCGGTGCCCCGCCCTGGTTCCGCGGCTCTGCCCGCTGCCCCCCTGCCACCGGTACCGCCCCCTTCGTCGGGCTGACGGGTTCCATGATGCCCGATCACGATCTTGGAGTCGTTGACGTCGAGGTACATGAGGGGTATTCACATTGACCATGGCGGCATATCCATGGACCAACTGGGCGGGCAACCAGCAGGCGACGGCCGGCCGGGCCGAGAGTACCTCCGACGCGGACGAGATCGCGGCGCTGGTGCGGGCGGCACGGGCGGAGGGGACCACGGTGAAGGCCGTCGGCAGCGGCCACTCCTTCAGCGGGGCCGCCCGGACCGACGGGGTACGGCTGGACCCGCCCGCCGACGCCGGCCTGGTCTCGGTGGACGCGGCGAACCGGACCGTACGGGTCCGGGCCGGCATGCCGCTGCACCGGCTGAACACGGAACTCACCGCGGCCGGGCTGGCCCTGCCCAACCTGGGTGACATCGACCGGCAGACCGTCGCGGGTGCGATCTCCACCGGAACCCACGGCACCGGCGCCGGACTCGGCGGGCTCGCCACCTTCGTCACCGGCCTCGACCTGGTCGCCGGCACCGGCGAGGTACTGCACTGCTCGGCCGAGGAGAACCCGGACGTGTTCGCGGCCGCCCGGGTCGGGGTCGGCGCGGTCGGCGTCGTCACCGAGTACGAGCTGGCCTGCGTGGAGGCCTTCGCGCTGCACGCCGACGACACGCCGATGCCGCTGGCCGACACGCTGGCCGGGTTCGACGAGTTCGCTACCAACGACCACTTCGAGTTCTACTGGTTCCCGTACACCGAACGGACCCTGGTGAAGCGGAACAACCGGGTCACGCCGGACACGCCGACCCGGCCGCCGGCCCGGTGGCGCAACTACCTGGACGACGAGCTGCTGTCCAACACGGTGTTCGGCTGGATGTGCCGGTTCGGTCGCCAGTTCCCCGACACGGTGCGCCGGATCAACGGGCTCTCCTCCCAGGTGCTCACCGCGCGCAGCTACGTCGAGCGCTCCGACCGGGTGTTCTGCACCCCGCGGCGGGTGCGCTTCGTGGAGATGGAGTACGCCGTGCCCCGCGCGGCGCTGCCCGACGCGTTCGCCGGGCTTCGCCGGGTGGTGGACCGGTGCGGCGTTCCGATCATGTTCCCGGTCGAGGTCCGGGTGGCCGCGCCCGACGACGTGTGGCTGTCCACCGCGTACGGCCGGGACACCGCGTACGTCGCCGTCCACCAGTTCGTCGGCATGCCGTACGAGCCGTACTTCCAGGGGGTCGAGGAGGTCATGCGGGACCTGGCGGGGCGGCCGCACTGGGGGAAGGTGCACTGGCGCGACGCCGACTCGCTGCGTGCGGTGTACCCGCGGTTCGACGACTTCCTCGCGGTCCGGGACCGGCTCGACCCGGACCGGGTGTTCGCCAACGAGTACACCCGCCGGGTCTTCGGCGACTGATCCCGCGCGGCCGGTCCCGCCCGGGTGGACCGTCTGCCCGGGCGCTCGGGTCCGGCACGGTCAGGAGGCAGGGCGGTCAGGAGGCAGGGCGGTCAGGAGGCGGGGCGGTGCCGGGTCAGGTGCTCGACGGTGTGCCGCTCCGTCAGCTCGTAGCGGTCGCCGCGACGCAGCCAGGTGGTCAGCGAGGCGTTGGGGACCGGGTCGGTCGCCGAGGCGTGCCGCAGCTCCTGTTCGGACAGGCCCTGGAACAGGTACCGGGTCAGCCGGGCGGTGAGGTCGTGGGCGACCCACAGGACCCGCCGGTCGGCGGCGTACGTGTTCAGGTCGCCGAGCAGGCTGCGCAGCCGCAGGGCCACGTCGGCCCACGACTCGCCGCCGGGCGGTCGGTAGTAGAACGGGCCGAGCCGCCGCTTGCGGTCGGCCTCCTCGCCGAACCGCTCCCGGACGCCGCGCGCGGTGAGACCCTCCAGGACCCCGACCTCGTTGTCGCGCACCCGTTCGTCGGTCACGATCTCCGCCCGGCCCGGCAGGTCGCTGGTGGTCGCCGCGGCGGCCAGCGCCAGCCGGATGGTCTCCTGGCACCGCCGGTACGGCGAGACCACGATCAGCTCGGGGGTCTGGTCGGCGGGCAGTCCGGCGAGCCAGGCACCCACCAGGCGGGCCTCCTCCCGGCCCCGGTCGGTGAGCGGCACGTCGGCGTCCCGTTCCACGACGCCGGTCTCCGCACGGCCCGCCGCGTGCGCCTCGTCGGACTGTGCGTTGGCGCGGCTCTGGCCGTGCCGTACGACGCCCAGCCAGGCCAGCCCCGCGGGGACCGGCAGCAGCGGTGCCGGGTGGTCGCCCTGATGCCCAGTCACCGCTGTGGTCCTCCCGCGCTCGCACGCCCGGTGGCCCCGGGCAGTCCGGGTGCCAGCGTACGACCACCCGGCGCCGGGACGCGGGGCGGCGGACCGGCCCCCGTCCGTCCGGCCCGATCACCCCGCGCCCCCACACGGCCGGGCTCAGTCCTTGCGGCGGGCCTCGACGTCCGGCAGGCCCGCCACCTCCTGGCGTACCACCAGCACGTCGTCGTGGAACGAGACGTCGAGGTTGACCGTGCGGGCGTGCCACTCGTTGTCGGCGCCCCGGCGCAGCCGCACCGGCGGCTGACCGGCGAGAACCAGTTCGAGGTCCCCGTGGTCCGCCCGGACCACGAACTCCGCCTCGTCCCCGACGTACCGGCCGGCGAGGTCACCAGCGCCGACAGGCACCGTGCCCGTGCCCCGCCGGCGGCCCGTCCAGCCGTACCGGTCGCCGACCACCGGCAGGACCAGCTCCCTGATCAGGCCGTACCCGCAGTCGGAGTTCGTCATCACGGTGATGCCGTGACCGGTCCCCAGGTGGACCACCGCGGTGGCCTGGAAGCCCTGGTCGTCGCCGGAGTGCCCGACGGACGCCGGCCCGCCCTCCGCCGCGAGCTGGAGCCCGAGGCCGTACCGCGAGTTCGCCGCGTGCGGCGTGGCCATCTGGCGGGCGACCTCGACCGGCAGCAGCGCACCCGGCCGGCCCAGGCAGCTGTCCCGTACCGCGAGGAAGAACCGGGCGAGGTCGCCCGCCGTGCTCCACAGACCGGCCGCCGCCTGTTCCGGGTAGGTGTGCCAGTCACCGGTCACCACCGTCGGGCCGTCGCGATGCCCGGCCGCCGCGGTGGCCGCCAGGTCGGCGGGCAGCGGCTGGGCGTACGTGCTGTCCGCCATGCCGGCCGGGCCGAGCACCAGTTCGGCGGCCAGCGTCGCGAAGTCCGTGCCGGTGACGTCGGCGAGCAGCAGCTGCATGATCGTGAAGCCGCCCCCGGAGTACGCGTACTGGAGGCCGGGCAGCGTCGTGACCCGTACCGGCATCGTGTTGCCGTGCCCGTCCAGCACTTCCGGGACGCTCGGCACCCGGGCTCCCCGGGGATAGCCGGGAAAGCCGTGCACGGTGGTTCCGGCAGTGTGGGACAGCAGGTGCCGCAGGGTCACCCGGGGCTGCCAGCCGTCGTTGGCCGGCACCCGCCAAGACCGCAGCCGGTCGTTGACGTCCTCGTCGAGGTCGAGCCGGCCGTCGGCGACGAGCCGCAGGGCGCAGGCGGCGGCCACCGCCTTGGAGATCGAGCCCGCCTGGAAGCGGGTCCGCTCGGTGACCGGGTCCGGCTCGCCGAGCCGACGCACCCCGGCGCTCCAGGCGCCGCTGATGGCGCCGTCCTCGATCAGCGCGATGCTCGCGCCGGGAACGAGGCACCGGGCCATCCCGGCGTCGAGGCTGACCGGCTCGGTGCAGCGGGGCTGATCGATGGTGAACGCGTTGAGAAAGTCCGGGACTGCAGCCATGTCCGCCTCCAGTGAGCCGCGGAAGAAGATGCGACCTGACGTCGCTATGTCACTGTAGCGGCGTCTCAATGATGTCGCAACGATGTCATCGTGGAGGCGTCCGACACCACGCCACGGGGGGCGCACACGCGGTGCGCACGGAAGGACGGCCCACGCGCCGGCACGCACGGAACGGCAGCGCACACGGAACGGCCGGCACGCACAGAACGGCGGGGGCACACAGAACGGCCGGCGCAGACAGAACGGCCGGCGCAGACAGAACGGCCGGCGCAGACAGAACGGCCGGCGCAGACAGAACGGCGGCCGACGGGCGCGACCAGTACGGTCGTCGTCCGCCGGCCGCCGTCGACGGTCCGGGTACTGCGCCACCAGAGGCCGACGCCGCGAGGCGCCGGCCGAGGTCAGCTCTCCGAGGTGGACTTGCGCGGCGCGGCCTTCTTCGCCGTGTCGCCGGACGCCTTCTTGGCCGCCGTCTTCTTCGCGGCGGCCTTCTTGGCCGCCTTCTTCGGAGCCGCCTTCTTCGCGGCGGCCTTCTTCGCCGTGGTCTTCTTCGCGGCGGCCTTCTTCGGTGCCGCCTTCTTCTTGCGCGGCGCCGGCCCCTGCGCCCGCTTGTCCGCCAGCAGCTCCGCCGCCCGGTCGAACGTGATCGACTCGGCCGTCTCGGTGCGCGGCAGCGTACGGTTCGTCTCGCCGTCGGTCACGTACAGGCCGAACCGGCCGTCCTTGACGACGATCGGCTTGCCCGTCGCCGGGTCGTCGCCCAACGTGCGCAGCGGTTCGGCCGCGGCCCGGCGACCCCGCCGCTTCGGCTCCGCGAGCAGCCGCAACGCGTCGTCCAGGGTCACCGTGAACAGCTGCTCCTCGGTCTCCAGCGACCGCGAGTCGGTGCCCTTCTTCACGTACGGTCCGTACCGGCCGTTCTGCGCGGTGATGTCCTCGCCGTCCGCCGCGACGCCGACCACCCGGGGCAGCGTGAGCAGCTTGAGCGCGTCCTCCAGCGTCACCGTGTCCATCGACTGGCTGGAGAACAGCGACGCGTTCTTGTCACCCGACGACACGTACGGGCCGAACCGCCCCGACTTGAGCACCACCGACTCGCCGGTCGCCGGGTCGTCGCCGAGCTGCCGTTCCCCCGAGTTGGTCTTGTACAGCTCCTCGACCTTGTCCCGGGTCAGTTCGTCGGGGGCCACGCCGTCCGGCAGCGCGGCGCGCTCACCGCCGTTCGGGTCCTCGTCCGGCCGGCGGCGCTGCAGGTACGGCCCGTACCGGCCGACCCGGACCACGACCTCGCGGCCCTCCTCGTCGGCGTGCAGCGGGATCGAGTTGACGCCCCGCGCGTCGATCTCCGACAGCTGTTCGGTGACCAACCGCTTCAACCCGCCGGAGCGGGCCACCGACCCCTCCGCGCTCGACTGGTCGCCGAAGTAGAAGCTGCGCAGGAAGCCGAGCGCCGCCTTGTCGCCGGCGGTGATGTCGTCCAGCTCGTTCTCCAGGCCGGCGGTGAAGTCGTAGTCCACCAGCCTCGGGAAGTACCCCTCCAGCAGCCCGACCACCGCGAACGCGACGAACGACGGGATCAGCGCCTGGCCGCGCTTGAACACGTAGCCGCGGTCCTGGATGGTCTGCATGATCGTCGTGTACGTGGAGGGCCGGCCGATGCCCAGCTCCTCCAGCGCCTTGACCAGCGACGCCTCCGTGTACCGGGCGGGCGGCTGGGTGGTGTGGCCGGTCGGTTCGAGCCGGTCCGGGTCGAGCGGCTGGTTGCGCTCCAGGGCCGGCAGCCGACGCTCGGCGTCCTCGGTCTCGGCGGTCTCGTCGTCCAGCGACTCGACGTAGGCGCGCAGGAACCCGGGCTCGGTGATGGTCTTACCGGTGGCGCCGAAGTCGCACCGCTCGCCGGTCGCCGACTCCGCCGTGATGCGCACCGACACGGAGTTGCCGACCGCGTCGATCATCTGCGAGGCGATGGTGCGCCGCCAGATCAACTCGTACAGCCGGAACTCGTCGGCGGACAGCTCGTCGGCCAGCGCGCCCGGCGTGCGGAACGCCTCGCCGGCCGGCCGGATCGCCTCGTGCGCCTCCTGCGCGTTCTTGACCTTGCGCGTGTACTGCCGAGGCTCGGTCGGCACGTAGCGGTCGCCGTACAGCTCCCGGACCTGCGTACGGGCCGCGGTCAGCGCGGTGTCCGACAGCGTCGTCGAGTCGGTACGCATATAGGTGATGTAGCCGTTCTCGTACAGCCGCTGCGCCACCCGCATCGTGGTCTGCGACGAGAACCGCAGCTTGCGGGCCGCCTCCTGCTGCAGCGTGGAGGTCATGAACGGCGCGTACGGCTTGCGCCGGTACGGCTTCTCCTCGACCCGCGTCACCGCGAACGGTCGGTCCTCGAGCCGGGCGGCCAGGCCCCGGGCGCCCTGCTCGTCGAGGTGGATCACGCCGGAGTTGGGCCGCACCCGACCCGTCGCCGGATCGAAGTCCCGGCCCGTGGCGATCTTGTCGCCGTCCAGCGCCACCAGGTTCGCGTTGAACGTGCGCGGACCGTCGGCCGCACCACGTACGGCGAGCGTCGCCTGGATGTCCCAGTAGTCGGCGGTGTGGAACGCCATCCGCTGACGTTCCCGTTCCACCACGATGCGGGTCGCCACGGACTGGACCCGGCCCGCCGACAGCTTCGGCATGACCTTCTTCCACAGCACGGGGCTGACCTCGTAGCCGTACAGCCGGTCCAGCACCCGGCGCGCCTCGTACGCGTCCACCAGCGGCTGGTTGATCTCCCGGGGGTGGGCGACCGCCTCCTGGATGGCCTGCCGGGTGATCTCGTGGAACACCATCCGGCGCACCGGCACCTTGGGCTTGAGGATCTCCGACAGGTGCCAGGCGATCGCCTCGCCCTCGCGGTCCTCATCCGTGGCGAGGTAGAGCTCGTCGGCGTCCTTGAGCAGCGTCTTGAGCCGGGTGACCTGCGCCTTCCGGTCCGGGCTGACCACGTACAGCGGGGTGAAGTCGTGCTCGGTGTCGACCCCCAGCCGCGACCAGGGCTCGTCCCGGTACTTGGCGGGGATCTCACTGGCCCCGCGGGGCAGATCCCGGATGTGCCCACGACTCGCTTCCACGACGTACCCCGGGCCCAGGTAGCCCGAGATGGTCTTGGCCTTCGCCGGGGATTCGACGATGACCAGACGGTTGGTGCGCTCGGTTCGCGGCACGGTACTCCAGTCAGACGATCAGGACGCGCGGGTGAAACTTTCAGCTGCCAGTGGGACAGAATGACACAGCCCCGCTATCTGGTGTGCCCACAGGCTGTCAAACGTAACGCGCAGCCGGCCGTGCGGGTGCGCACCACGCCTGAGATGGGACATTCGGCCGGTAACGGCGCATTCGGTCCCACCGGCCATGTTCCGCCGACAGGGCGGGTCAGTCCGCGGCGCCGAGGGCGACCGGCCGGGTCTCGGCGTCGGAAACCGGACACTCGGCCGATCGGGGCACCGGCGCCCCGGACGGGATGCTGGCCAGCCGCTCGGCCGCCAGGCAGGCCCGGCCGAGCCCCACCCGGATGCCGACCGCCTCGATCCCGCACTTGATCAGGTACATCTGCGGGATGTTCCCGATGATCACCGCGACCATGTAGACCGACGTGTCATGCAGTACCCCGAAGTACAGCAGCGGGGTGATCAGCCACAGGACGAACGCGTAGAGCACGTTGCCGGCCAGCCACGACGTGTACCGGTCGACGCCGGGCACGGTGTCCGGGACCGTGGAGAGGTGCGCGACGCGGGCCGCCCGCAGCGCCGCGCGCGCGTACCAGGACACGACGGCGTTGCAGAACGCCACCAGCGCGATGCCGGACGCGACGGAGATCAACCACCACCGGCGCTCCACGATCACCGGCAGCGCGATCGCCACCGGCGCGAACAGCACGGTGGCGCGCATGGCCACCTCCGCCAGGACCGCCAGCACGGACAACCGGCCGGCACGGCGCCCGGTGACCAACGGCGTCAGCCCCGCGAACAGGCCCTGGTAGTACCTGGCGCAGACCAGTACGAAGCTGAACCCGACGGCCAGCATCAGCAGGTTGCGGCCCGGGTCGGGGGCCGGGTAGTCGGCGGCGCGCAGCGAGTCGAGCAGCGGGATGCCGTCGTTCGCCGTGCCGGTGGCACGCTGGGCGACCGACAGCAGCGGGCCGCCGAAGTCCAACCGCAGTTCCCGCAGCACGTACGTGACGACGAGCAGGCCGGACAGGTAGAACAGTACGGCGGAGAGCAGCGACCAGCCGAGCAGCCAGCGCAGCCGCATGTTGCGACGGCCGGCCGCGTACGTCTCCTGGCCGCGCCGCACCCGCAGCAGCCGACGCTGCCGGCCGGGCGCGCCGGAGAGCGGCCGGAACAGCGCGAGCAGGTTGCCGCGCAGGTCGGCCCCGACCGGCTGCAGCTTCTCCGCGTACGACGCCCGCAGCGCCCGCAGCTCCTCGCCGAACCAGCGCCGCAGCTGCTCGTACAGCGGCCGGCCGGGCACCGGCCGGAACAGCAGCAGGCGGTGCGCCGGCGCCGCGTCCAGCAGATCCTCCAGGAACCGGGCCATCAGGGGCGTCTCGGCGTAGAAGTCGTCCGGCACGATCCCGCCGACCGCGGGAGAACCGGTGCCGACCAGCACGAGCAGCTGCCCCAGCGAGTACAGGTCGGTGCGGTCGGCGGCGAGCCCGTCGCGGCGTACCTCCGGTGCCACGTACGGAAGGTCGGGGCCGGCCTCCCCGGGCAGGGCCTGGCTGTGCAGGTAGTTCACCCCGAGGTCGAGCAGCGTCATGGTGACCGTGCCGTCCCCACGGTCCTGGACGATGATGTTCGACGGCGACAGGTCCTGATGGGTCAGGCCGACACCGTCCAGCTCGGCCAACGCCACGAACAGCGCCGCGCCGTAGCGTTCCAGCAGGTCGAGCCGGAGCCGGCGGCCCGGCCGGCCGGGCGGTTCGGCGGCCAGCCGCTCGGCCAGCGTCCGGCCCGGCACGAAGTCCATCAGGATCCAGCAGTCCGCCGACGCCCACAGCCGGACCAGGTGCCGCAGCCCCGGGTCCTCGCGCCGGTAGCGGGCCACGTACCCGCGGGTGGCGCGCTCGATCGTCGGAATCTCCAGGTACGGCAGGATCAGGCACTTCAGCGCGAAGCTGCGACGGCTGCCCTGGCTGATCCCCCGGCTCGCACCGGTGACGATGAACGACGTGGTGCCGTGCCGGTGGAACGCGAGCGTCTCCGGGTCGATGCCGGCCCACTCCCGCTCCGCGTCCGGGTCGTCCTCCGGCGCGTACAGCTCGATCAGCGCCGCGCGCACGTGTGGCGTGGCGAGCAGCGGCCGGCACAGCTCGGCGCAGTCGTGCCCGACCGCCGCGGGGCCCTCCGCCGACGGACCCGGGGCCGGCCGGTGCGAGCGGTACCGCTGCGAGTGGTCCAGCGACAGGAGTGTCAGCAGCAGTACCCCGAGCCGGCCGTACAGGCGGGCCTGCCGGGGCGGGTGCGACTGCCGGCACCAGACGGCCAGCGTCGTGAGGGTGTCGTCCCAGCTCGCCTCGTACCGCGCCTCGAACGTCCGGCGGTCCGTCGGTACCGACCGCAACAGCGCGCGCCAGGACCGCACCGGCGCCGCACCCCAACCGCTCAGCGCGAGCGGGGAGTCAGGAAGTCTCGACAGCAGGACCGCCAGACTGACCTTCACCGGCCTCAGGGCCACGCACCTCCCCCAGTGGCGTGAAACGTGGCACGGTCGCGAAGCCGTCGCCGGTGTGCCCGTGCAGCACCCGGTACGCCCGCTCGTACGAGTGGCGGGCGGCGACGATCAGCCGGGCCGGATTCCGTTCGAACGCCGACACCCCCACCGGCGGCGTCAGGTCCAGCAGGTACGGCGGGCCGCTCGGCCGGACGGCCTGCGCCGTGAGCATCGCCC
>JBAUUM010000242.1:0-2722 GCA_049582705.1 Actinocatenispora sp. | reverse complement strand
GGCCGGAGCCGGCCCACCGTCCGCGGGTGTCAGACCCGGCGCCGGTACGCCAGGATCGCCAGCGGCGCGAACACCGCGGTCAGCACCACCGTCCAGGCCAGCGACCACCAGACCGAGGTACCCAGCGGGGTACCGGTCAGCAGGCCGCGGGTCGCGGTGGACAGGTACGACACCGGATTGATCTTGGCCCAGGCCTGCAGCCAGCCGGGGAAGGTATGGACCGGCACCAGGACGTTGCTGCCGAAGGTGATCGGGAACATCAGCAGACCGCTGAACAGCTGCACCGTCATCGCGGACCGGGCGAGCAGGCCGATCAGCATCGACACCCAGGACAGTCCCACCCCGAACAGCACCACCAGCAGCAGCGCCGCCACCGTGCGCAGTGGATCGGTGTGCACCCGGAAGCCGAGCAGGTACCCGAAGCCCAGGATGAACACGAGCGACATCGCGAACCGCACCAGGTCACCGATCGTGCGGCCCACCAACGGAGCAGCCCGGGCGATCGGCAGGCTGCGCAGCCGGTCGAACACGCCGTTGCCGATGTCCTGGTTCAGCCCGACACCCGTCGCCATGATCGCGAACACCCCGGACTGCGCGATCAGCCCAGGCAGCGCGAACTGCAGGTACTTCCCCGTGTCGCCGGAGATCGCGCCGCCGAACACGTACACGAACAGCACGATGAAGATCAACGGCTGCATGATGAAACCGGCCAGCTCGCCCGGGCTCGCCTTCAGCTGCACCAGATTGCGCCAGGCCAGCGTCATGCAGTGCTGCGCCGCCACCAGCGGTCCCAGCCGGTGCGTCGTCGTGCCCGGCGCGTCGAGTTCGGGCGCCGTGCTCGTCTCCACGCTCATCGGGTCCCCCCCACCGGGCGGGCCTGCTCGCCCGCCGCGTCCTGCCCCGGCTCCTCGGCCCGGTGCCCGGTCAACGACAGGAACACGTCGTCGAGGCTGGGCAGCCGCAGCGCCAGCTCGACCACGGTGATGCCGGCGGTGTCCAACCGGCGCAGTACCGCCGCGGGCATCGCCGGATCTGCCACCGCCGCGGACAGCCGGTGGCCGTCCCGGGTGGGCAGCACGCCGGTGACGTCCTCGACGATCGCGGCCACCTCGTCCAGCCGGCCCTCGTCGGAGGGCCGGATGTCCAGCGTCTGGCTGCCCGTCTTCGACTTCAGCTCCTGCGGCGTACCGGTGGCGATCACCCGACCCTGGTCGATGACCACGATGTCGTCCGCCAGCCGGTCCGCCTCGTCCATGTACTGCGTGGTCAGCAGGACCGTCGAGCCGTCGGACACCAGCCCGCGCACGATGCCCCACAGCTCGTTGCGGCTGTGCGGGTCCAGGCCCGTCGTCGGCTCGTCCAGGTACAGCACCGCCGGCCGGCCGACCAGGCTCACCGCCAGGTCGAGCCGACGCCGCATGCCGCCCGAGTACGTCTTCGCCAGCCGCCCGCCGGCCTCGGTGAGCCCGAACCTGCGCAGCAGTTCGGCGGCCCGCTGCCGGGCGACCGAGCGCGACATGCCCAGCAGTCGCCCCACCAGAAGGAGGTTCTGGGTGCCGGTGAGCCCCTCGTCGATCGCCGCGTACTGGCCGGTCAGACCCACCAGCCGGCGGACCTCGTGTGCCTGGGCCAGCACGTCGAACCCGCCGACCCGGGCGGTGCCGGCGTCGGCGCGCAGCAGCGTCGCCAGGACCCGCACCGCCGTCGTCTTGCCGGCGCCGTTGGGGCCCAGGACACCCAGCACCGTGCCGGTCCTGGCCCGCAGGTCCACGCCGGCCAGCGCGGTCGTGCTGCCGAACCTCTTCACCAGGCCCTCGGCCTCTATCGCGTACGTCATCGTGGCCCCCGTCGCGGGTGCCACCCGCTGTTGTGACGCATCGTCACTCCCCTCGTGCTGTCATCGCCGTCAGGATGGCGGATCGCACTGACAGCATCCGCACATTCTGCTGAGACAGCTCTGAGGGCCGGCCGCGCCCCGGTCCGAGGCAGCTCAGAGGGGCCGGCCGCGGCCCGCACCCGGACTGCTCCGAGGCCGGGCCGCGGCCCGGTCAGCTCACCAGTTCGGCTGGCCCGGCGGCGTGGGCAGCGGGGTGGCCGGCGGGTGGACCACGTACACGGTGCCCCCGGACGAGGACAGCCAGGCCGCCTCGAACTCGGGCCGGCCCACCGCCTTGCGTACCGACGCGTCGTCCGGCGAGGCCGGATCGTTGAGCAGCAGTCCGCCGTCGGCCGCGAAGCCCGCGACCACCATGAGATGCCCGTTGGTGCTGTAGTCCAGCCCGGGGATCTGCCCCTTCTGGAACGCGGCCGACACGGCCAGCGGGATGCCGGCGGCGATGAACTGCTCCGCCTCGGCCATGGACCGCAGCCGGGTGACGAACGCATCCAGCCCGAACCGCCCCGCGTACGCGGTGTTGAACGGCCAGTTGCCACAGCCGTCGTAGCTGTGGTCGAACGTGTTGCGGGCGGCGTGGTCCACCCACGGGTCGGCGTAGCCCGGGTCGACCCACGAGTAGTCGGCCGGGGTGGGTCCGGTGCCCCAGTAGGCCACCAGCATCGAGGTCGACGTGGGGCTGCACCACGCCTCGACGCCGCCGTCCCACTGCGGGTACTGGCCGGAGTGGATCTCCTGTGAGTACCGCGGTACGTCGAGCGTGACGCCCGCGGCCACCCCGGGCGCGCTGGCCGGGGCGAGCCCGGCGGGCAGCGCCGAGGCCATCGC